>JBIKTT010000545.1:0-2610 GCA_044347925.1 Phycisphaerales bacterium | reverse complement strand
CAAAGCATCGAGAACGCTCGCCGCGCCGAGACGACGCGGACGGCCATGTAAAGCTTGTTGAGGACCAGAACTTTCGAGTTCAGCGATTCGCACCCCGCAAGCAGCGGGGAGGAAAGATCATCCTCGGCAAACTCCTCTTCGAAGTCTGCCGGTTTGCTCGGCGAACTTTGCCGCGGGCGACGATCCATACTCGGCCTAAGCGTCCTTTCGGACGTACGGCCGGACACCAACAGTATCCCGACCATCGGGCCGATTCCGCTCGGACTTCAAGCCCGCTCCCCCGGCCCCTAACCTCCCCCCGCATGCTCATCCTCTTCGATATCGACGCCACCCTCCTCACCTCGAGCAAAGCCGGCGTCCTCGCTCTCGAACGCGGCGGCAAGGACGCTTTCGGCGATCGGTTCACGATCGACGGCGTCGACTTCGCCGGACGCCTGGACCCCCTGATCATCGCCGACCTCCTCCGCCAGAACCGCCTCGATCACACCCCCGAGAACGCCGAGCGGCTCAAAGCCGGGTATATCCGCAACCTGCCGGAGTACCTCGCCCGGCCCGGCTCGACCACCACCTGCCCGGGGGTCCACCCGCTCTTGGACGAACTCCGCCGCCATGGGCACATCACCTTGGGCCTCCTGACCGGGAACTTCGCCGAGACCGGAGCTCTCAAGCTGCGATCCGTCGGGATCGACCCGGCCTGGTTCCCCGTCCACGTCTGGGGGGACCAGTCCCCGCACAACCCGCCCGCCCGCGACCACCTGCCGCCTCTGGGCCTCGCCCGGTTCGAGCAGCTGCACGGCCGCCCGGCCGAGCCCGACCGCACCGTCATCATCGGCGACACGCCCCACGACATCCGCTGCGCCAAGGTCAACGGCTGCAAGAGCCTCGGCGTAGCCACCGGCCAGTTCTCGCTGGACCAGCTCCGTGCGCACGACCCCTCGCACGTCCTCGCCGACCTCTCCGAAACCCGGGCCGTGCTCGGGTGGCTGCTCGAAGCGGTGGGGGCCTCGCGCGGGTTCTCGGCCGAGGCAACTCCCCGATAACCGACAGCTTTTGGGTGCGGCGAAGACCCCCTTCAGAATCCGCGCGGTCCCGCTATGATTCGGCAATGTCTGACAGCGTGCGAGCACTCGCGACCGATCTGTATCTCAACCTGAAACTTCAGGTCAAGATGGAACTTCCTCGCTCGCGCGAGATCGTGCTCGACCTCTTCGAGCGCGTCCGCAAGCAGTACCCGACCATCAGCAGTTTCCGGAAGTTCAAGGATGAGCTTGCGCTCGAGTCGCCGCCGGATGCGGACCGCAACCGCTGGCTCGCGCTCAAGCCCAACTGCGTGCGCACGGGGTGCGTCAATCCGACGGACCTGTCCGAGGCGTACGAGTTCCACAAGAACATGCTGGCGATCACGCCGTTCTATCTGGGCATCAGCCCGATCGACGTCGAGTATGTGGAGCTTCTCTTCGGGTTTGACCTGGTGACCGGGGGCAACCACGACCAGATCGTGCTTGAGGGGCTTCTCGGCGGGTCCCCGCTGGGCGGGCTGATGGAAATGAAGGAGGGCGAGGTCGTCGATTGCCAGCCCGTGGTGGGTTTCAGCATCAAGGGCAAGGACGAGGTGCAAGCCCACTTTGAGGTCAAGACGCATCCGACCGCGACCCGCAAGGAAGGGCAGCCCGAGCCCATCAGCATCTACCTCACGATGAGGCGGTTCGGGCACCTGACGGACATCAAGGAACTCCCGAGCATCTTCGATACCCTCGCCGCGCGCGGCGAACGACTCATGGATGAGATGGTCATCCCGAGGATGCTGATTCCGATCCGGCAAGCCGCGGGCATGGGGCACGGCTGAATGGCCGCGTCCATCGTCCAGCCTGATTCTCAGCCGGCCAGCGGCTCCTCCGCCGAAGCTCAACCCGTCGACGAGTCGACCGACCAGCCCGCGACCGACGTTGAATCGTCACCGAGCAGTCGCGGAGTCCCCGCGCAGGTCGTTCCCCGGACCACCAACGATCGTGGGGTGCCGAGCAGTTCCGCGGTCGGGGAAGCTTGGCTTTGGGTCGGCGTGCTCATCGTGGTGACGGTACTTGGCGGGCTGGGCCTGATGTGGTACCGCCGCCGGGTGCTTGCTTCGGCGAACACCGAGGGCGTCGAGGGGTTCATGGAATCGATGCGGCGGATGCGAGCGAGCGGGGAGATGAGCGAGGAGGAGTTCCAGGCCGTGCGCCGAAACCTCGTCGCCGGGATGTCGCGATCGATGAAGGATGGGCCAGCCTCCAAGGAGCGGGAGCGCGGATCGCGGTAGGGCTTGCGGTCGGGCGTTCGGGGCGTGTTTCCGGACCTTCGTCGCCGCCACTTTGGACGAGATACGCTCCGCCTGTGAGGATGGGCGGTTTATGGGCGGTCTTTGCGCGATCCGGGATGCCGATTGCAGACTCCGCCGCAGACCGCCGATAGAGAGGTCACTACACGCTCAGGCGGGAGCGCGCGTCGCTCCACCAGGAACCACCACCCCATGGCGAAAAATCGCAACGACGGCTCTGACACCCCCAACGCGGGCGATCCGAACTCTTTCCGCGGGAAGAAGGTGACGACCTGCTCGTTCTGCGGCAAGAC
>JBIKTT010000544.1:0-2612 GCA_044347925.1 Phycisphaerales bacterium | reverse complement strand
GGCCTCGTCGTTCTGTCTTCAGATGTCGTCGCGATCAGCAGCCGGTTTCGAACGCGGCGACGAAGTCGTCGTAGTCGAAGAAGTCCACGAAGTCGTCGCCGTTGAAGTCGGCCGTCTTTCCGTCCGGGCAGGCTCCGGTCTCGAAGCAGCCGACGAAGTCGTCGTAGTCGAAGAAGTCCAGGAAGTCATCGCCGTTGAAGTCGGCCGCACAGTTCGACCCGATCGTGACCGAAGCGGTGCGGCTCATCGAGACGCCGTCGGCGTTGGTCATGACAAGCTGGTAGTCACCGACGTTCGACGCGTTCAAACTCGGGATGGAGAACGTGGCTGTCAGTGTTTCGCTTGTGAACGAACCGACGAAGCCCGTCGCCACGCTATTGCGGTGCCACTCGTAGGTCGCTCCGGCATACGCCGGGTGCACGCTTGCGGTAAGCGTCACGGCCGAGCCCTCCTCACCTGAAACGTCGGTGGGTTCCTCTGTCAGCCAAGCCCGGCCGAGGTGGCTGTAGCGGAAGACAAGAGCAAGCTCGACACTCCCGCCATCGGTTCCGATGACCAGACGCTGCGGCCCGCCCGCTCCGTAGGGGCGTTCGACATCCATGCTCACGACGCCGAGAACGCCGAAGTCGGACGTGACCGGATCAAGCGTCTGGGTCGCAACGTTCCATCGCTTGATCCAACCTCCGAGGAAACCCGTACCCGTGATCGATCGGCCGCCGACGTAGAGGGCGGGCGGGGTCGGTCCGTCGCCATCGGTGTCGAGCACGGCGAGGCAAGTCGGGTAGAAGGTCTCGTCGAGCGTGTCGTAACGCGTCCAGGTGGAGCCGTTCCATCCGCTCAGGCCCGCGCCGACGTCGGGATCCGCTTCGAAGGGCTGGCCGCACCCGACCACCTCAAGCGTGCCATCCCCATCCATGTCGAACTCCACGAGGTCGCGGGGGTCGGTGCGCCAGCCGCTTCCGACCTGATTCCATGACACTCCGTTGTACACGAGGATCCTCCCGCGGATCCCCAAGCCGGCCGCGTACAGGAGCGGAAGTCCGGCCCCGTCCGGTCCGTCGGGATCGGAACTGAGCAACGCGGAAACGCGGCCTCCCTGCTCACTGAGCTCGGAGGTGATGCCCACGGGGCTGACCGTGGAGCCGTCGTACTGGTTGACGCCGCCTTGACTGATGAATCCGGCGATCACCGCCCGGGGCGGCAGTGGGCCCTGACCGTCAAAGTCGTGTGTGATCATGTCACGCAGACCCGTGCCGTTCCAGATCGTGCTCCATGAGGTGCCATCAAACCTCGAGAGTTGGGTGCCCGTCGCGAGAAGCCGCGCCTGTGCGGGTCCATCCGCGTCAGGATCGAAGTTGAGCACCTCGCCGGGCTCGGTAACCGCGTCTCGAATTCCCATGCCCACAGGCGACACGACCCCGTTCACGACGGCGGCGATCCCGCCGTAGCCGTACACGCCGGCGTATTCCGTGAAATCGCCTCTGAGGAACGTTGTTTCGCCGGCAGGCCCGTCTCCGTCCAGATCGATCACCGAGATTCCGTCGATGTCCGCGTATGGGTTACCCTGGAACGTGAAACCTCCCGTCATTGGCTGCCACTGCAGACCGTTCCAACGAGTGACACCCTCCATGGTGATCCCGTTCGACTGCTGCGCCGGCCCGATCGCGAAGACCTCCGCCGGGGCTGGACCCGAGCCATCGAGGTCCACCGCCACCACCGAATCGACATAGCTCGTGAACCCGGCGCCCGGCGCTGAAGAGAGCGGGACGATCGTGCTCAAAGCCACATCGACGCGACCCACACCCGCCACCGGCGAACCGCCGAACGAAGCAAACTGGCCGAACCCAAGCAAGCCCTCCATCACGCCCGGAACGGAGATCGAAGCAGCATTCTTCGGGTAGGGGATGTTCGAGACGGTGTCGTAGGTCCCGCTTACCACGCGGCGGACCGCATCGCCGTTCCACGCGACAAGCTCGGTCGCCACGCCGCCGACCGTCGCTCGCACCGGGATCACAAGCTCGGCCGGAGCGCCACCCTCACCGTCGAAGTCATGCAAGCACATCTGTCCGGGCACCTGCGTCGCCGCCAGGCCGGGAATCGCTTCCCAGTCGATGCCGTTCATCACCGCGACGTTCGTCGCCGGAACACCGCCCACCGCCGTGAAGAACCCCGAGATCGCAAGCAGCGGAGGACGCGGCCCGGACCCGTCCGGATCAAACGGCTGCAACCCCGAGACGCGGTGCGGAGAAAAACTCTGCACCAAGCCGAGGTCATTCCATGAGCCGTCGATCCAGGCCGAAACACGCTGATTCGCGTGCACAAGCCACGGGACCTGCGGTCCATCGCCATCAGGGTCAAAGCTCGCGAGCGCCCCCCACGAACTCGTCGTCGATTCCGTCATCGCTCCGACCGGTACCCACACCGTCCCGTTCCACATCACCACCCGGCTTGGCGTCTGCCCCATGCGGATCGCGTACACCCGCTCGGGCTCGGGCCCGGGGCCGTCCGGATCGTGAAGCGCCGAACGCCCCATGTGATTTCCGCTCGGGATCTCCGGATAGACCTCCCACGCCGAACCGTCCCATGTCGCCATGCTCCCCGCGACGCCGTCC
>JBIKTT010000543.1:0-2615 GCA_044347925.1 Phycisphaerales bacterium | reverse complement strand
GGTTTCTTCTGGTACGAGCTTGATTTCACGTACTACACGCTTTGGCTGATGAGCAAGTTGGGGATCGTGTGGGACCTGAACCCGGTTCCCAAGCGTGTGTACGCTCAGATTCCTCCGAAGGCCTGAGGGTGCGGGCCTGACGGCAGGCGAAACAAGACAGCATTGACCGGCGACGGGAAGCTCCCGTCGCCGGTTTGTTTTTGTTGCGAGAAACCGCAAGGCATGGTGGCCTACGGGGCGAGGTGGCGTGGATTGCGTAAGCGGGCGGCTTAGCTCCCCCGCTGTCCGCGGGTGGCGAGGGCGTGCCGGAGGGTTTCGAGGGCGGCTTCGCGCTTGACGCCGGTGAGGGTGAGTCGCGGGGGGCGGACGAATTCGCTTCCCTCCCCCACTTCCTGCTGGACGAGCTTGATGAGATGGATGAATTCGGGGACGACGTCCATTCGGAGAAGGGGAAGGAACCACGCGTAGAGCGCCGCAGCCTGCTTGTGGCGGCCGGCGAGGGCGTGGTTGAAGATGTCGACGGATTCCTTGGGGAAAGCGTTGACGAGGCCGGCGATCCAACCGGTGGCACCGGCGGCGATGCCCTCGACGATGAGGTCGTCGACACCGACGAGGAGGGTGAGGCGGTCGCCGAGGATGGCTTTGAGAGCCGTGATGCGGCGGACGTCGGCGGAGGACTCCTTGACGGCGTGCAGGCTTGGGAACTCGGCGGCGAGGTCGGCGACCTGCTCGGGCGTGGTGTCGGTGCCGTACGCGATGGGGTTGTTGTAGAGCATGCACGACAGGGGCGTCGCGCGGATGACCGATGCGAAGTGGAAGCGGATCTCTCGCCATTCGCCGCGGTAGACGTAGGGCGGGAGGACCATGAGGCCCTTGCAGCCTGCGGCCTGGGCGTCCTTGGCGCTCTGGACGGCTTCGGCGGTCGAGAGGGCGGAGACGGCGGCGATGACGGGGACGCGTGAGCCGACGGCGGCGACGAGGGTCTTGAGGACGGCGGATTTCTCGTCGCGAGAGAGGGTCGCGCCCTCGCCGAGGGAGCCGTTGGCGACGATGCCCTTGCAGCCGGCGTCGATCATGCGCGAAGCGTGGGCGGCGAGGAACGCGTGGTTGACGGAGAGGTCGCTGTTGAACGGGGTGGTGATGGCGGGGATGACGCCGGTCCAGTCAGACTTGTTCATGGGTGGGCTCGGGGGAAGGCTGAGGGGGTGAGGAGGGGCTTGGGTGAGCGGGTGAGGAAGAGAGAAGCGAGAGGAGGGCACGAGCGGAGACGCTTGCGGCCGGCGGGCGGGCGTCGGCGACGGGCCATCCGGTGAGGGCGGCGACGGCGGGTCCGCAGATGCGTCCCTGGCAGGGGCCCATGCCGCAGCGGGTCTGGAGCTTGGCATCGCGCCAGGAGGTGCAGGGCTTGATGCGGCTCCAGTTGACGTCTTCGCAGCGGCAGACGATGGTTTCGTGTCGGACGAGCGAACGGACCTCGGCGCGGGGCGCGAAGGTCTCGGCGAGGCTTGCTGCGAAGGCGTGGGCGCGTTTGAGCTTGGGGAGGAGCTTGCGGGCGGCTTGCTCGTCATCGGCGGCGGCGAAACCGGCGACCTGTCCTTCGAGGAGGGAGACCTCAACGCCGCCGATGCCGGTGGGTTCGCCCGCGCACCAAAGGGCGGGGTGGTTGGCGGAAGCGGCAGGGCTGGGGGCGGTACGCATGAGGTCGTCGGTCTTGACGACGCCGCTTTCGATTGTGGCTCCGAGGATGGCGGGGAGGTGGAGGTTTGGCACCAGGCCAAAGCCGCAAGCGAGGAGATCGCAGGGGACGCGCAGCTCCTGGCGGCCATCGAAGAGGATGACCGAGCCGAGCTTGGGGTCGGTCGCGGAAACGGGCTCGGCGCGGACGGGCCAGGCACCGGTCCAGTAGGGGACGGCGAAGAGGGAAGCTCGGAGCCACGCCGCTTGGATGAGCTTGGCGGGGTGCTTCCAGAGGCCGAGGGCGAAGCTTCGGACGGCGGCGCCGTCGGCTTGTTCGACGATCGCTTGCACGGAGGCGCCGTGGTCGGCGAGGCCGTGGGCGACGGCGAGGAGGAGGGGTCCGGAGCCTGCGACGACGATGCGTTTGCCGCGGACGTCCAGGCCGGCTTTCACGAGTGCTTGGAGCCCCCCCACTCCCGCGACGCCGGGGAGCGTCCAGCCGGGGAAGGGGAGAAAGAGCTCGCGTGCGCCAACGGCGAGGATGACGCGCGGGGCTTCGACGTGGAAAGGCTTGTCGGCGTCGACGAGGAGGCGACCGTTTGAGATTCCGATGACGGTTGAGCCGGGGAGGTGGCGGGCGCCGGAGGCGAGGAAGCGGTCTCTCCACGCGCGGGCCGGGCCGGACGGGGAGCCACGCCAGATCTGGCCGCCCAGGTCGGGCTGTTCGTCGAGCACGAGGACGGATTTGCCCCGGGAAGCGGCGCTGATCGCGGCCGCGATGCCCGCGGGGCCGGCGCCGATGATCGCGATATCCGCACGTTCGACGGTCACGCGGTGGGCTCCGACGCGGCGGCGAGGGGCGGCATGAAGTCGGTGCGGATGACCATGCCGGGGCGGCAGCGGATGAGGCACGAGCGTTCGTGCGGGATGCCGTTGAT
>JBIKTT010000542.1:0-2618 GCA_044347925.1 Phycisphaerales bacterium | reverse complement strand
GGGCCCCGAAGCCGGCTGGCAAGCCTGCCGGACGGTGGGCACGGGCAGGATGTCGGAGCCGGAAGCGATCCTCGCGGCGATCGCGGAGCGGCTTGGGAAGGCCTAGAGGTGGGTTTCCGCGGAAGGGCGAGGCGAGGGCGCGAGAATTGCGGCTTCGCGAGCGAAAGCGTGGGTTTTGTGCGGGGAGTTGACCGGGCGACCAAGCCCCTCAACGATTGCTGCTTGTTCAGCGGCGAGGACCCCGAGCGATCGGGGCGACCAGACCGAGCACGGAGAGGTGCCAGAGCGGCTGAACGGACTGGTTTCGAAAACCAGCAGTGGGTTTATTCTCACTCGGGGGTTCGAATCCCCCCCTCTCCGCTTCTGCGGGAGACCCACTCACGGTGGGTCTCCCGCGATCGTTTTTCGCTTGCGAATCTCGTCGATTCGAGTGCCCAGCCAAGAATCCATTGCTCGGATCCGTCGCCCGATCCGGCCGAAACCGGGCCGGGTTCGAGAACCTCGTGAGCTCACCACTGGCCCAACCCCGAAACGTGTCCGAGCCCTTGTGCGGGGCTCCGGCTCTGTTTATGCTCGAGACTCACGACGGTCGTCTGATCATCAAGCCCGAAAGCCGTGTCTCGCGAGCGCCGCTTGTCGCCGCGATGCTTCTGGCGGCTTGCGCATGTGTCCAAGTTTGGCTTCAGGGCTCCGTCGTCCTGACACGCGCAGGCTTTGGCGCTTCGACGATCATCTCCTTGCTGCTTGCCTGCGGTTGCGTCACGTCGGTCTGCGTCTGGGCGTTTCGACGATCGCAGCAGGACCACGCCATCCGAAGCGGGGCTCGCATCGAGATTTGTCTTACGGACGGCTGGGTGTGTGGCCGCGCCGATCAGGATCGAAAGCCGATCAGCTCGCCACCGACGTTCGCGGTTGGAGAAAGACGGAGCGGTGAATCGCAGGGACTTCATCAGGAGCAGGCAGAGGTCACGCTTGAGATCAAGCTCGCGGATGGGCGGTGGGTTGTGCTTGTTCAGGAATCGTGGCCGGGCTCAAACATCAAGCATCTCGCGCGACGCCTGATGAGCGTGCCGCGAGCGATCCTGATCGCGAAATGACCTCGGTCCCGCCACCGTCACGCACAAAAACGAAAACCGCCCGCGGGTTCGCGCCCGGGGCGGCTTTCGCTCTTGGAGGTGGAATCGGATCAGCAGCCGGTCTCGAAGACGCTGACGTCATCGGAGCAATCACAGAAGTCCACGAACTCGTCGCCGTTGATGTGGGATGCCGACCCATCTTCCTCAAAGCTTGACGCCGCCGAGTCCTAAGCGGCGGGCGGAACCTTCAGGCCGGCGGCCTTTGCCGCCCGGCGGAACCCTTCGAGGAACTTCTTCTGCTGGCCGCTGGCCGGGAAGGGCATGCGTTCGTCGATGACGGGCAGCTTGGCGGCACGGAGAGCCTCGAACGACGTGTCGTAGACGCTTGACTTGATAAGCGCGATGTGCTTGGGAGCAAGCTCGCGACAGCGTTCGACCAGCCCGGGAACGTGCGGGTGGAGGTCGGCGACCGTGGGTTCGGAGATCGAGTCCTGGTGCAGGTCGATCATGAAGACGCCCGCTTTCTGAAGCCCGGCGAGGTGGTCGGGCTTGCGAGCGCGGTCGGGCTTGTCGCCGAACAGTCCCTCCCACACGTAGCGGAAAAGCCAGTCGTGCTGGTCGACGTGTTCGAAGTAGAAGTACCGCTCGGGGGTGCAGGGCGGTGCTTCCGCGACCAGCAGGAGCTGGATCCTGCTTGGCTTGTACTTGAGCGCGGCGGCTTTGCGAAGAGCGGTGGTCTGCGCGGGAGATGGTGTCGGCATGGACGGCATCGCGGGACTGTACCGGGCACCAGAGCGGTCGTCCGGCGGTCAGCGGAAGTCCCGCGAGGTGGACGCTTGGATGCCGTTAAACCCGGTGACATCGGCGAGGTTCTGGATGCGGCGGACCATGACGTGGACGACTTCGCCGGCGCGCTCGATGGTGCCGTGGACGAGGATCGCGAGGCTGTTCTTGGCTGCTTTGCGGTAGCGGGTGTAGACGTTGGGCCGGACGATGAGGTTCGCGACGCCGGTCTCGTCTTCGAGCGTGATGAAAACGATGCCCGAAGCGGTCGAGGGCCTCTGGCGGCAGATGACCAGCCCGGCGACCGCGATGCGGCGGCCGTGCGGCGTTCGATTGGCTTCGAGCAGCGCGGCGGCCGGCAGGGCTTTCCGGGACGCCAGCGCTCCGCGGTGCGGCGCGATCGGATGACCCTTCAGCGACAGGCCGATCGTCGAGTAGTCCTGACGGATCGACGCGACCGTGGAGATCGCGGGAAGCGTCGGCACGGGCTCTTCGAGCTCAGCGCCGTCGAAGAGCGGCAGGTGTTCATCGCGCAGGCGGCGGATCGCCCAGAGCGCCCGCTGACGATCCAGGCCCATGGAGTTGAAAGCGTCCGCGGAGGCCAAGCGGCGCAGATCCGCGACGCGCGTGCCCGAGAGTCGCCAGAGGCGTTCGACCGACGCGACGGGGCCGTGCTCCCCCACCGCTTGCGTGATCGCGTTCGCGGCGGCTTCGCCGAGCCCGCTGACCACACGCATGCCAATCCGCAGAGCGGGCCAT
>JBIKTT010000573.1:0-2618 GCA_044347925.1 Phycisphaerales bacterium | reverse complement strand
CACCGATTGGCTTGGGGTACCAGAAAGTGTGTTGCCCTTGAGATCTTTGACAGCGCCCTGAGCAAGCGTCAAGACCACATCACCGCTATAGTCTTTATTGGGCGTAGCAACAAGCTCATAGGTCTTGGCATCAAGGGCGCGAAACTCGCCCGCTGTCGCCTGACTGAGCTTAATGTCCGATGCAGATAAACTTTGGATCGGCTCAGAAAAGCTAAGCGTAAAGCGAATCGGTAGGGCCGTTGCCGCACTCACCGGGGCCCCAGGCACCGTGGCGCTTGAGACATCGGCTTTAACGGTCAGACTAGGCGGCTTGGTATCAACACTCGTATTGCCCAGCGCGTTTGGGGGCGCAAGCGAAACGTTATTAAACGAATCACTGACTGCGCCTGCCTTAAGCTTCACGCTGATCTCGCCTTCAACCTGCGCATCGGCCGAAAGCTCAAGTCGGTAATTGAGGGCATCGAGTCGCTCAAGGCTCGTTGCCTTAGCATGGGTGATCTCAAAATCAGAAAGTTCAAGCCCATAGACTGGTTCAGAAAACTGAACCGTAAGCTGCGCAAGACTTGGCACAAGCCCCGTAGCAGCAGCCTTCATTACAAGATCGCTTGAAGCCACAGTGGGTGGCGTTTTATCGCTTGGAAGCGCTAAACCACCCGATGCACCCGACGCTGCTTGCACCTGTGCTCCCAGGGCTTGCAAGACGCTTGCATCAAGTTTTGCGGCAACCTCAGCAAGGGGCCTCTTTGCGGCAAGCGCTTGAGCGAGCTCTGCCCCCACAAAAGCCTGCCCAATGACCTGCAGCTTGGCAAGCGATTCAAAGGCCGTGCTGACGGTTGTGGCGCCGCTGTTAAGTGAGGCAAGTGCGGCAGCACTTTGGCTCGCCACGGCGCTATTGAGTGAGGCAAGCGTTTGGCCAAGCGCTGCAAGATCGCTTGCCGACATACTCTGGGCTGCTTGGGTAAGACCCGCCCCCGCGACTTGCGTGAGGAGCGTAGCCGATTGCAAATCGAGCGGTCGATTGAGATTCGAAAGGATGGTTGCTGCGAGCGCTGTGGCAATCCCATCTGCAAGCTCATCGGCTTGATGAGCAGGCACGAGGGCAGCGCTCACTCGCATCAGATTGGCCACTTGCACAGCACTTGTCTGCGCGGCAAATCCCGAGGGATTCGTACTCGCTAGCCAATCGGTGCTTAAAAGCGATGCAGTGCCTGACAGGTTGAGTGAAAGCGCTTTGGCAACATAGTCTTGTGCAGACTCAACCGATAGGCCCCGATCGGTGAGCTTTTCAACCAGCGTTGTGATGGGATTGACCACCAGGGCGCCCGCCGGTGCGCTGAGCTGTCCAAGAAAGCTTAGTCCGGTTGCAATGTCGGTCCCACCGGTGGCAACCACCGGATGGGCTTCGCCAAAGCTCAGATAAGCGCCCTTGGTATCGGTAAGCACACTTCGCTCACCAGGATCTTTCACCCCATCGTTATCGGCATCCACCCACACCGTGGCGCCTGAAAGGTAGCCATCGGCCACCACTCCCACTTTGGCGCTTAATAATTGGGCAACCGTCGCACCCCTTGCCTGATCAACCAAAGCGGGTGTGAGCGCATCGCCAAGCCCTGCCCCGCGCAAGAGCACATAGGCATTGGCAAGCGCATTGCTTGCAGTAGGCGAGCTTGCCGATTCGCCCGATTTGAGAAAGGATACAGCCACCGCCTCGCGGCTTGCCTGGCCGCTTACAATTTGCTCAACCCAATAAGCGCTTCCTGCTGCGTCGGGTTCGCGCCCGAGCACCCGTGCATAAAGCGTGTCGACAAAGAGCTTATTGCTTGCGCTTTGCGATAAACCCCCATATTCGCCTGAATTGAGAAAACCGCTCACCACCGACTCTTGGGTGCTACCTGCACGCAGCAAACCGCTCCAGTAGGCAAGCCCAAAGGCATCGGGAAGCCTGCCCATAAAGGCGTCGTACATGGCAATCACCGGCTGCACCTGATTGATGTATTCCGGTGAGGCGATGAGCTTTGCGGCAAGCTGCGCCTCGCTGAGCAGCCCCAAGGCTAGGCCTGCTTGATCGCTGGCAAGCTCTTTAGGGCTTGGTGCACGCTGCAAGATGGCTTGATAAAGGTCTTCTGAGACGATTTTCGTGCCAAAGATTGACCCCACCGATGCGCCACGCGCTGCATCCACCTCGGCAAGGGTGAGCTCAACCGCAGGCTTTGCAGCCCGCAAGACCACATAGCTTTGGGCAAAAGCACCGGAGGCTTGAAGGGTTGTGGCTGACTCGGTTGATTGCAAAAACGATAGCGCCATGTCTTTGCGCGAAACAACGCCGCGCTCAAGCAAATCAGTCCAGTAGGCTTGGCCCTGGCTGTCTGCACTTCGCCCCAACACCCGATCGTAGAGCGCGCCTACATAAAGCGCGTTGTTGCTGCTTTGCGCAAGACCCGCAAACTCACCCGATCCTAAAAAGCCCTCGATAAGCCTGCCAAGCGACTCACCATGGCGCAGTGAATCAACCCAAAACTGTAACCCAGCCGCATCAGGCAAGCGCCCCACGAAGGCGTCGTATACAGCAACGACAGGCTGAACAAAGGCTTTGTATTCTGTTGAACCAAGTAGCGATA
>JBIKTT010000541.1:0-2619 GCA_044347925.1 Phycisphaerales bacterium | reverse complement strand
TTCGGCACTGCGCAAGATCGGGATCGAGGTCTTCCTGTTCGTGACGCCGAACCACTGCTACATCGGGTTCTTCACGGATCCTCGGCGAGAGCACATGGTGGGGCTGGAAACGACGCTTCTGGGCAAAGCGGACAAGGGGACCTTCGAGAAGACCAAGGGGCTCCGGGCGCTGCTGGATGACGAGAAGACGTTTGACGAAGCGTCGTTTGAGAGCTTCGAGGCCGCGCTTGGGGTAGGGACCAAGAATCTGGAAGCTGACACGGGCAAGATGCTCGGGGGCGAGTTCCGGTACATGCAGGTGATCGTCAGCGAAGCCCGCAAGCAGGGCATCCGGCCGATTCCATACCTGCCCCCGGACCGACCGGTCGCGCTGCCGGTGATTCCAGCGGACGCGGCCAAGCCGCCCTCGGCGGAGAAGAAGCCTGAGATCAACCTCGACGACCTGAAGATCGGGAAGTGACCTCGGTCCGCACGATCACTTGAGCGGACGCGATGCGGTGGTGTCCTTCTGCCACACGAGAACGTCGTACATGTCCGAAGCGATGCACGGGTAGAACTGCGTGTCCGTGGCCAGGGCACCGATGCTCCGCATCAAGCGGTTGGTCGCCGCCCACGCGGTCCCGGGGTCGTCCTTGTTCGCGCGGCCGAGGTTCACGATGGCGAGAGGCAGGCCAGAGTCGAGGAAGACCCGCTCGACGCTCGCGGCGGGTGGTTCCTTCAGTACGTTGTCGTGCTTGAGGCTGCCCGCCATACTCTCCGAAGCGGTGTAGGTTCCTGCGCCAGTGGCGAATCCGAAGACGACCATCTGCGGGGAGTGGGTCTCGCGGAGGTGCGCACCCATGGACTTCAGGCCAGCGTAGCCCGCTTTGCTCACGTGCCCGTTGTGGGCCCAAAGCACGATCTTTCGACCCGGATTCTGGTCGAGGATCCAGCGGACGTTCGCGGCCATGGCTTCGTCGCGGGCGTTGAACCCGTTCTCGGCGGCGAACATCGCGGCCGCTTGCGCGACGACGCGCGCGTTCTGGATCGCCCAATCGGCGTCCCGTTCCGACGTCTTCTTCGCGAGCTCGTCGCGGCGATGGAGGAGTTCGGCGACGAGACTTTCAGCTTCGAACTGCACTTCGCCGGGGGATACCTTGGGAACCTCATTCTCCGCCCGTCGGCGGATCTCGAGGCAGGTCGTGCCGCTATGAGGCTTGGTTTTGGAGCGAGCGACGGCGTATGCGGGCGAGCCGCCCGCGAGGTAGCGGACGGCGTCGTTCTCAAAGTCGAAGGTGAAGGCTTTGGCATCCTCGTACTTGACGCCGTCGAGGGTGATCTCGATGTCGTCGAACCATGCTGTTCCCGGGCCGCTGAGGAGGAAGCCGAAGGAGGTCGCTTGAGCGTCAGCCGGGACGTCGATGGTGAACTCGTACCGCTTCCACTCTGTGTCGCCCGTGATCTTCTGATCCTGCATGTTGTTGAAGCCGTTGACGCCGTCGGGCGTGTCGCAGCGCCACCAGGCGCCGGCCCAACCGGTCACGCCCTCGGTGCGGATCCAGCATGAGAACCGCAGTTTCTTCCCGCGAGCCGCGTTCACCGGGAAGGTGCCCGTCGCGGAGGTCCAGTCGGCACCGCGGCCGCCCTGTGCGGACTGGGCGGCCGCTTTCACGCGGGAGAGAAGGGGGGCGCTGGCTTGCGCGAGGTCGGGAGCATGCGCCGCGATGTAGCTGTTGGCGATGCTCCAAGCGACGTCGGGGGTCTGCATGTCAAAGCCGGTGAATTCCAAGCGGGGCTTGCCGGTGCTCGGTGGGTTCCTTTCGTTCCAAGCCCGCATCCACTGGACCATCGCCAGAACCTCTTCGGTTCGCCAGGTCCAGAAATACATGCCCGCGATGAGCTTCTCGGGGTCGCCTTTGCCATGGACGACATAGTCGTTGAGGGCGTAGGACTCGGGCATGTTGGCTTCGATGGAGAAGATGGTGAACCCCTTGTTCTCCACGAGGTACTCCAGCAGGCGGTGCTTGAGCTGGAAGGCTTCGCGCGTGCCGTGGGTCGGCTCGCCGAGTGCGACGATGCGAGCGTCGCCGATGATGGCGTCGAGCCCCTTGAGATCGTCGAAACCGTTGCCGGCTTCGGAGGTTCTGAGCGGGATCGCGTTGGCCTTGACCCACGCCGCGCCGGGGTCGGGCTCCGCATGAGCGACGTGCGCGACAGCAACGAGCGGGCAGGCGATCAGGGTGGCGAGGGTGAACATGCAGACTTCTCCGGGAGAGGGCCGCTCCGACACGACGACCCAAGAGCGGCGTTCCGCGGGTGTACCGAAGGGGACGCCGGGGGTTGCCAGCCGGGGCAAGCCCGGTGTCGTACGCTACCCTCCGGGGCGATGGGCCGAGCGTTGGTGGATCAAGCGTTGGAGCAGGCCGTACGGCATCACCGGGCGGGTGATTTGCCGCGGGCGGAAGCGATCTACCGGCAGGTGCTCGCCGTTGAGCCCGGGAATGCCGACGCGACCCATCTGCTGGGCATGATCGCCCAGGCGAGCGGCCGTCTCGCGGAAGCGGTCGACCTGATGCAGCGGGCGATCGGCCGGGCGCCCCGGGTGCCGCATTACCACGCGAATCTGGCGAACGCTTTGCG
>JBIKTT010000540.1:0-2621 GCA_044347925.1 Phycisphaerales bacterium | reverse complement strand
AACCCAAAGAACGGCCTGCTTGAAAGCGGGTGGACGGATTTGAACCGACGACATTCACGTTGGCAACGTGACGCTCTACCACTGAGCTACACCCGCAGGATGTCAAAGACAGTCAGAACCGGACGAAACCCGAAACACGCGTCCGCCAAGGTCATCGGCAAGGCACTTCCGGGCCATGAATTTAGACGGGCGGCCTCGGCAAGTCAACCCCCGCGTATGACGCCTGATCGGGTCGCACCGACGTTACTTTCCACGGGCCGTGCTGATCAGCCCGGTGATCTCGGCTTCGGAACTTGGGTAATAGGACTTGAGCGGTTCCTTCGCCCCCGGCCCTTGGTACGAGACGAGAGGAATCCCAACCTCGTTCAGTTCCTTGAGTCGCTTCCACCCAAGGGCGTTACGGCTGGTCAGGTCCGCCCGCATCGCCACCACGTCGGGTTGCTCGATGAGGGCGACCACATTCGGTTCACGGAGCGGCCCCACTCTCAGAAGCATCATGTGCATGTCCCATTCCGCGGTGAAGTCGATTACCACCGTCTTTCCCGCTGCGAGGGCCGCTTGCTCCACCTCGGGCGAGTACGGCACCCACGCCGCTGACTCCCCTTGCGGCTTGCCTCGCGCTTTCTGGAGAAGCCCCGTCACTTCGGCGACGGAGCTCGGGTAGTAGGACTTGAGGGGTTCCTGTGCGCCGGGGCCTTGATACGAGACGACGGGGATGCCGACTTCCTTGAGTTCCTTGAGCCGCTTCCAGCCGACGGCCGTGCGGCTGGTGAGGTCGGCCATCATCGCGACGACGTTGGGGTCCTTGAGGGCTTTGGTCACTTCCTCTTCGCTCAGGGTGCCGGCTTTGAGGAACTGGCAGTTGATGCACCATTCGGCGGTGAAGTCGATGACGACGGTCTTGCCGGCGGCGAGCGCGGCGGCTTCGGCTTCGGGCGAATACGCGATCCACGCCGAACTGGCTTCGTACTTCCGCTTGTGGACGTCGTGAAGCCTGAGCGTCCACATCAGCATTCCGCCGCCGACGACGAGCGCGGTCAGCACGAGCACGCCCTTGCCCACGCCCGTCCGAGCGTTCGGCACGCCCTTGCCGATCATCCACGCGCACGCTCCGACGATCAGCATCGTCATGACCCACCAGTGGATCATCGACTTCATGAACGGGGCTTCGGCGACCAGCGCCAGGATCCCGTTGCCCAGGAAGAAGACCGCGACCGCGATCATCATCAGGCCCATGACCTGCTTGATCAGGTCGCTGCCCGGGCCGGCTTTGGGGAGCTTTTTCGTCAGAGCGGGGAACGCCGCGAGGACCACGTACGGGAATGCCATCCCGATCCCGACGAACGTCATCGCGAAGAGAGGGATCAGAGCGTTTTCCTGCTGCGTCGCCCACGAGAGCGCCGCTCCGATGAACGGCCCGAAGCACGGGGTCCCGAGCACCGCCGTCATCACGCCGAACAGGAAAGACCCCTTCAGCGTGTCGTGCCCGACGTTGATCGCGTACACCGACTGCGGAAGCTGGATCGTGAACGCTCCCATCAGGCCCACGGCCATGATGCCGATCACCGCCGCCGCTCCAAGCTGAAACAGCGGGTGGCCGAAGAGGAAATTCACGCTATCCACGACCTTCAGCACCGAGATCAGCAGGGCGATCACGAACCAGAACGCCACGATGCCCAGCGCCGTCATGACGCCCAGGAGCACCGCTCGCCCGCGCCCGCCACCCTGGTGCTCCGCCGCCCGCTGGAACCCCGCGATCTTGATCGGAATCACCGGAAGCACGCACGGCATCAGGTTCAGGATGAACCCCGCGAGCGCACACACCGCCATCAGAAGCACCAGCCCGAAAGCTCCGCCCGCGTCGATCTTGAAGAGGCCAAGATCGATCACACTGCTGAGCGGCGCCTTGGTGGGCGCGGTCGGAGCGGCCGCTTCGGACTCAAACCCCTTCGCGTCAAACCCCGCCGGCCACGTCGGGGCCGCCGGAGCATCCGCCGCGACGGTGAGCGTCAGCGTTGCTTCGCCGGGCTCCTCCATGAGGCACATGCCCTTGTCGGTGCACGCTTGCGAGGACCAGCGGACCTTGATCTCGCGCGGGCCCGGAGCGGCGCCCGCATCCACGGTGATCGGCAGGTAGACCGGCACCGTCCCTTCGAGGAACGCCGATCGCTCTGCGAGAGCCCCTTCGCCCACCATCTTGACGATCGGCTTGGGCCACTGCGAGGCTTTGAGCGTCAGCCCGGAGTCCTTGGCGAACTCCGCCGTGGCGGTCGACAGGATGCCGGTGGCTTCCCCGCCGCCCAACGCCGACCAGTCCGGGGGGTAGATGTGCCAGGTGTCATCGATCACGAAGGTGACCGTGACCAGGGCTTTCCCGCCCGGAGCCACCGTGGCCGGGGTGATCGTCGCCGAGACCTTGACCACGCTTTCCGGCTGCGCCGCCGCCCGGGGTGCCGTCCAGCCCAAGATCGCCAGACCCACCAGCAGCAAGCCCAGGGTCGAGCGAAGGGCGGAAAGGAGGGTCGATGTCCGGAATCGTGCCATAGATGCCTTGTTTAATGCCGCCGAGGGCGCGAAGTTCTTCCTGCCGCCCCCCGGATCGGTTTTCAGGACCGATATCG
>JBIKTT010000539.1:0-2626 GCA_044347925.1 Phycisphaerales bacterium | reverse complement strand
CCGCGGAGCAATCCGCGCCGTCTACGAAAGAGCGAACGGGCGGCGCGATGGCGCCGCCCGTTTCTTGTTGGGAGCACTGACTGCGGGCTTAGAGGCCGCGCTGGACCTTGTCGACGAGCTTGCCCTTCTCGAAGGTGATGCCGATCTCGACGCGGTCTTCTTTCCACGTGAAGAACTCGCGGTCGGACTCGGCTTTCTTTCCGCCGCCGCCGGGGAGGCCCATCATCATCCCGGCCGCGACGGCTCCGGCCTGTCCTTCGGTCTGCTTCTCGCCGGGGCCGAGGATGGCGAAGACCTCGTCGATGGTCATGCCGGTCTTGAGCTGGGCGAACTTCTCGGTGGTGAGCTTGGGCTCACAGCCGCCGAGGGTGGCGGCGAGGACGACGGTGGGGAGTGCCCAGAACGCGGAGGAGCGGCTGATCATGGCCGCAGCATACCCGCGGCGGGCTGGAAGCGGGACGCGGGTGGGAGTGAGGGTGCGAGTGGGATTGGGGGTGGGGACAAAAACGAAGCCCCCCGGGCTTTGCGGACCCGGGGGGCTTTGGAAGTGTGAGTGAATCAGGGATCCATCACCGGATCGATCACCGCTTAGCGGCGGCGACGGCCGGCGACCAGGCCACCGAGGCCGAGCAGCGCGAGGGCGCCGGGGGTCGGGATGGCGGAGGCGTTGAACTGGATGTTGTCGAAACGGTTGTTGCCGCCCTGGTTGGTCGCGCCATCGACGACCACGCGGAAGCGGAGGTCGGCGTAGCCGCCGAGGTCGGCCGCGGCGAAGTTGACGGTCTGCACCACGGAGCCGAAGGCGCTGGGGATGCCCGAAACCGTGGCGAAGTTGACGTACGTCGTGCCGCCGTCGGTGGAGTACTGCCACTGCTGGGTGGTGAAACCCGTGCCCGAACGCTGCGAGGCGTAGGTGAGCACGATGTCGTCGGCGAAGAGGCCGGCGTTGAGGCGGAACTCAACGTACTTGCCGTTGTTGGTCACGCCGCTGTTCAGGCCGTTGCCGGCGCGGAGGGCGAGGGCGCCGCCCGCGGTGTCCGGGGCGATCGCGTTGGTGAGGGTGCCGCCGAAGGTGCCCAGGTCGCCCGTGTTGGACGAAGTGGCGCCGGCGACGGTGTTGATGGAGAAGTTGGTGTAGATCGAGCCCGAGCCCTGATTGGCCGCGAAGGGGTAGGTCTGGTCAACCGTGCCCAAGCCGCCGCCGGAACCGGCGGTGCTCGCGTTGAAATTCCAATAGGCGATCAGATCGGCCTGAGCGCTCGAAGCGAGCGCAGCGGAACCAACCACCAACGACAAAACGATATTCTTCATCATCATCTCCTCAAAGGGTGCCAAATGTCTGGCCCGGCGGCGGAAAGCCGGGTCCTGTCTCTCGAGAGAAATGATAGACGATCCCCCCTCGCCGCAGCGTTGGGGAAGACAAATATCGCGCAAAGACTGGCCCGGGGAATCCCCGGTCAAGCCTCTGGATGCGACGCGGCTGAGATGGCCCCTGAAATGGTGAGAGGCGGCCCTTGTGGCCTCCCCTTCCCAGCGAAGCAAGCTCAAGCCCGCCCCCTGACAGGCCCTCGGCGCACGGTGACGGGCGGGGCTTTGGGGGGCGGGGTCGTATGGTTGGGGCTATGGAGATCGCAGTCATCATCGCGGCGGCCGGGGCTTCGAGCCGGTACTCCCAAGCGTCCGGGAACGCATCTGGGGCGACGGGGGGGATCGGCAGGCACAAGCTGGAGGAGGATCTGGGCGGAAAGACGGTCCTGCACCGGGCAGTTGAGGTCTTCTCCAAGCACGACGACGTCAAGCACATTGTGATCGCCGGGCCGCATGACGAAGAGGCGTACGCAGAGTTCCGCCGCAAGCACGGGGACCGGCTGGGGTTGCTTGGGGCCGTGATCGTGCGGGGCGGGAAGACGCACCGGTACGAATCGGTGGCGGCGGCTTTGGCGGCGGTCCCGGCTTCGGCGACGCACATCGCGGTGCACGACGCGGCACGGCCGTGCCTGGACGCGAGGCTGCTCGAGTCGGTGCTTGAGATGGCCCGGACGCACGCGGCGGTGATCCCGGCGGTGACGTGCGCGGACACGGTCAAGCGGGTGCGCGTGACGGATGAGCCCCGTGTGGTGGATGATGACCCGATCGCGGCGATCCTGGGGGCGTCGCCCAAGTCTGGCGAGAAGCTGAGCGTGGTGGAAGAGACGCTTGACCGGTCGAGCCTCGTGTTGGTTCAGACGCCGCAGGTCTTTCGCGCGGAGTTGCTCCGCCGGGCGTACGGACAGAAGGATCTGTCCAGCACGGATGATGCGGGGCTGGTCGAGCGGCTGGGCGAACGGGTCGCCATCTGTCCCGGGGACCCGAGGAACATCAAGATCACGACGCCGGAGGATCTCACGCTCGCGCGGGCGATCCTCAACGTCAAGCCGCCGGAAGCCAAGTCGGCGCTACACCGGTTCTGAAGCGATGTCCGCCCTCGTCAGCGGTTGATGATCCACCGCAGGAAGATGAAAATCAGCCCCAGCGAGAGGGTGAGCATCCCCGCGCCGATGCCGACCCACCACCAGCGGACGGTGCGGACGCCAAGGCGGGCGCCCCAGGGGGCTTTCCAGTCGTTGCCGCACTCCGAGCACTTGTC
>JBIKTT010000538.1:0-2635 GCA_044347925.1 Phycisphaerales bacterium | reverse complement strand
CCTACTACATCAGCCCCGAGCAGATCCGCGGCGAGAAGAAGATCGGCCCCCCCGCCGACATCTACTCCCTGGGCGCCACCCTCTACCACATGGTCGTCGGCGCGGTCCCCTTTGACGGCAAGAACCCGTCCGCCGTGATGCACAAGCATCTCAAGGACCCGCTGATCGCCCCCGACCACGTCAACCCCAAGCTTTCCGCAGGGATCTCCGAGGTCATCGAGATGATGATGGCCAAGGACCCCAAAGCCCGGTACCAGACCTGCAAGGACCTCCTCTCGGACCTCCGGATGGTCAAGGACGCCAAGCGGCCGCCGCTGGCCCACAAGGATGTCTTCTCCTCAGGCACCCTCCAGCAGCTTTCGCAGGCCCAGGCGACCGCCGAGGTGGCCGAGCTTCCGGTGGACCAAAGCCGGAACGAGCCGATGGTCCGCCAGTGGCTCGCGATCGTGCTGGGCGTGCTGCTTCTGATCAGCGTGGTGGTCAACATCTACCAGGCGGTCCGGGCGACGGACTAAGCCGGCCGGCGGCCTCGGGCATCGCCGGGGGAAATGAAGGACAAAATAACTCGGTGACGACCCCCCGGGCGTGGTAGAATGGGGGGACCCCCCACCTGCATCCATCCCGGATGCGTGGCTTTGGGGGCGCTGACCCAATCGCGACACAAGGAGTCCACCCATCGCGTTCGACAGGTTCAACCGTGACAGCCCGCCCCAGCGCACGCGGCGCAACGCTCAGATCCGCATCACTCCCATCCGCGTCGTCGGCCCCGACAACGAACAGATCGGCGTGCTTGAGACCTCCGAAGCCTTGAAGATGGCGATGGAGCGCGGGCTCGACCTCGTCGAGGTCAACCCGGAACAGCGCCCCCCCATCTGCAAGATCATGGACTATGGAAAGTTCAAGTACGAACTTTCCAAGAAGGAAGCCAAGCAGCGCGCGGGGTCCAAAGCCGCTGAAATGAAGGAAATCCGCCTCGGGCGGTCGGTGAAGATCGACAAGCACGACGTGCAGATCCGCGTGGATCAGGCCCGGCGGTTCCTGATGGCCGGGCACAAGGTCATGGTGACGCAGAAGTTCAAGGGCCGCGAGATCGCCCACCGCGACATCGGCCTGGCGAACCTCCGCTTTGTCGCTGACGCGCTTCTTGACATCTGCAAGATCGAGCAGACGCCCCGCTGGTTCGGCAAGCAGGCGAGCATCATCGTCGCTCCCGACAAGGTGAAGGTCGACGCCGTCAAGCGCAAGCTTGAGAAGGAACGCGCCGCGGCGCTCGCACGGGGCGAGAAGGTCGCCGAAGAGAAGACCATCGAGCAGCTCGAAGCCGAGGTCGCCGAAGCCAACAAGGCCGAGGAAGTCGGCGGCGAAGAGGATTGATCCTCGCCCGCGGCTGAATCCATGAGATGACCCCAGCGGTCCCGCCCCTCGGCGGGACCGTCTTTCGTTTGGCGGCTGGCATGCGAAGAGGAGCGACAAAAAAGCCCCCGGCCTTGCGACCGGGGGCTTGTGCGTCAGACTGCAATTCTCGAGGAGATCCGTGCTTTAGCAGCCGGTCCCGTTCTCGAAGGCCTGGACGAATTCATCGTAATCGAAGAAGTCCAGGAAGCTGTCGCCGTTGAAGTCGGCCGCACAGCCGCCGCCGCCGGAGACGGGGACGTCGGCCTGAATGCCCATGACCATCGCGCCGCGACCGGGGTAGGCGAAGGAGCGGGCTTCCGCCGCTTCGAGGATCGTGTCGGCGTCAGCGTCGCGCCAGGTGTTGATGTCCGAAGCGCCGGTGATGTTGCTGGCGAAGGTGACGATGTCATTGGACGCGTCGTACACGATCTGGACCGAGCCCGAGGGCATGAGGTCCGTCGTGCCCGGCTGGAGGTAGCGGACGCGCACGAACGTGCCCGCGTCGGGCAGCGTAATGCCGCCGCCGGCGAGACCGGTGAGGTCGATGGTGTCCGTCACGAACGCGCCGCCGTTGGGCAGGTTCGCGATCCCGACGACGAACCCGTCGATCAGGGTGGTGTGGACGGGGCTGCCCGCGGGGGCCGCGACGTCCACCGCGTCCCAGAACGTGACTTCGACGTCGAAGTCAACGGGGGCGGTGACGCTGAAGCTCACGTACATCCCGTTGGCGACCAGCGGGAACGTGGCGCCAGAACCCGGACCGGGGATCAGCGAAGCGTCCTCGAGAAGCTGCAGCGGCAGGGCGGTGTTCGTGAACACGGCGTTGTCGAGGTCGCGGACCTCGTACACGAACGCGTTCGCGCGATTGCCGAACTCCACCGTCGGCATGCTCAGGCACGAAGCCGGAACGCGCTGAAGCGAGCCAGCGGGGACCAGAGTGTCCTCGGCGGCGATCGCCGGGGCCGCCAGGCAAAGCCCGGCCAGGATGGACAGACGGAACGCATTCTTCATGACCCTAACTCCTTGTTCGGCCGCGGCAGAAAGCCGCGTCGACCCTCGACGAGATCCGTTTGCGGCCTGCCGCTCCTCGGCACCAGCCGCATGAACGCTCGGTGAACGCTCGGACGACGTTGTACGGATGCGCTCGCTCCGGGTTTCGGGCAGGATATCCGGATGAATCCTGCATGCAAAGATTTTTATGCCTTCCCCCCCCGGGCCGCACCCGATTTCGACTTACCGG
>JBIKTT010000537.1:0-2640 GCA_044347925.1 Phycisphaerales bacterium | reverse complement strand
CGGTTTGGGCTCCGCCGAGACGCATCCGCCCGTGACCGCCAGAAGCACGGCACCGGTCGCACCCATCATTCCCATCGTCGATCGCCGCATGCGAACCTCCTCCTACTTCCGCGACTCCGAAGGCTTGCGTGAGAGATCCGTCGGCTGGCTGGGCGGCGGCGCGTAGCGCAGGTCCACCACGCCGGTGCGGGCCTGAGCCCCGGCCGCGCCTCCATCCGTGGGTCCCGGCGTGGTTTCCGCCGGGGGTGGGGGGGCGGTGTTCGGAGCGGTGGCGGGGTCGGCCGGCGTCCCGCCCGCGTCGGGCGTGCCCGTGGTCGGTCCCGCATCGCCCGCTCGGGGCTTGTTGAGGCTTTCCATCTCCTTCGTGCGAAGATCGTGCTCTTCGAGGTACTGGCGGATGACGGTCGGATCAGCCATCTGGTTGAGCATCTGCTCGTTGATGCGGCGGACGCGTTCCTCCCAGTCCGGCCCCGCGCCGGGCACGACGCGCGGCGTGAGGATGACGAGAAGCTCGGTCTTGACGCTCGTCTTCTGCGTCGTCCGGAACATGCCGCCCACGACCGGGATATCCCCGATGAACGGCACCTTGGACCGGCGGTCCTCCTCGGTGCTCTGGATCAGGCCGCCGATGACGACCGACTGACCGTCCTTGACGTTCACGACCGTCTTGACGGTGCGCTGGTTGATCACCGGCGCCGAGAAATCCTCGCTGATCTGCGTCTGACGGCTCGTGAGCGACGAGATCTTCGGCGAGATGTCCATCTGCACGAACCCGTCGTTGCTGATCCGCGGCGTGACGTCGAGCGTGATGCCCACGTCCTGACGCGTCACGTCCGCTCTCGTCGACCCCTGCGGCGTCCGTTCCGTGCCCGAAGCCACCGCGATGTTGTCGCCGACGTTGATCGACGCCGTCTTGTTGTTGTTGACCATCACTTCCGGACGCGAGAGGACCTGCAGCTTGCCCTGCACCTCCAGAGCCCGGATCAGCAGCGCGAAGTCCGCCGACGACACCGAGATGTTTCCGCCGCCGAGGGTGTTGGCGATCCCGCCGGGCCCGCCGCCCAGCGACTGCGCGTTGTACACGTCGCCGCCGAAGGGGCCCACGCGGATGTCCATGCCCCAGCGGTCGTCGGAATCGATCGTGACTTCCGCCAGCAGGACCTGGATCATCACCTGCGGCGGGGTCTTGTCGAGCTCATCGACCATCTTCAGCACTTTGTCCATGTACCGCGGGCTCGTCGCGATCAGCAGCTTGTTGCTGTTCTCATCGCCGACGACCGTCACCTCGGCTTCGAGCTGGCGTTCGAGCGAGCCGGTCTGCGCCGAGCTCGTCGTCGTCCGGGACAAGCTGCTTTCCTGCCGGAAGATGTCCTGGAGCGTCGTCGCCATCTCCTTGGCTTTCGCGTTCTTGAGGTGGTAGACGGTCTGCAGACGCTCGACGGCTTCGATCGAGTCGA
The DNA here is from genome assembly GCA_044347925.1 of Phycisphaerales bacterium. GTDB lineage: Bacteria > Planctomycetota > Phycisphaerae > Phycisphaerales > UBA1924 > UBA2396. The sequence continues at coordinate 1,183 of JBIKTT010000537.1, read as the reverse complement.
GCTTGTTGATCAGCTCTCGCACCTGGTCGAGGTACTTGGCCGTTCCGGAGACGATCAGCGTATTGGTGCGGGCGTCGACCGCCACCGAAAGGGCCTGACGCTCGTCCGGCACCGCCGTCACCGTCGAGGGCCGGGGGCCGGACTGGTCTGCTCCATCCGCCGGAGCGTCTTCGGGCGGCACGAGCACAAAACTCGTCCCCTGCTGACGCAGCGTGAAGACCCGCTGCAGGACCTCCGACATGCGAGTCGCGTCGGCGTTCACCAAGCGGAACTGCTCGATCTGCCGGTCCGCTTTGTTGCTGTCGATGTCGTCGATGACTTCCTTGATGAGGGCGAGCATCTGCGGCGGCGCCGTCACCAGCACGGCGTTGGTCCGCAGGTCCGGCGTCAGCGTCACCTGGTCACGCACGGCCCCGTCGATCTCCGCTTCCGTCGGCGGCGTGCCGTCCTGGTTCAGCTGGCCCAGGATCTGGTCGCGGATGTATTGCACGCGGGTCGCCTGCCGCGCCCCGATCCGCTGACCGCTCACCCCGCGGCCGGAGAGCACCCCTTCAAGGAGGTTCACGACCTCCAGCGCGTTCGCCGACCGCAGTTCAATTCGGTCAAGCTGCCGCACGATCGCGATGTCCGTCGATTCCAGACGCTCGACGAGGGCGCGGATCTCGGTGATGTCCTTCGCCGTGCCCTGCACGAGCACCGCGTTCAGCCGCTCGTTCGCCGCGACCGTCACCGCGTTGGCCCCGCGCCGCTCGGTCTCCTTCTTCACGTAGATGTCGCGGATCTGCGTCACCGCGTCCGCCACGGGCATCTTCTTGAGCTGGATCAGCCCCGTGTCCTGAGCCGCCGCGAGCGCCTCCCCGTTCTTCATGAGCGCGTCGATCAGCTCCTTCACCACCGCGAAGTTCTCTTCGCTCGAAGCCACGATGAGCAGGTTGCTCCCAGGCTCGGCTTCGATGCTGAACGCATCCATCGGGTTCGCCACCCCGCCGGAAGAGGTCCGGCTCGCCGCTTCGATCCGCTCACGCATCAGCCGCTGGATCTTCCCCGCAAGCTGCGTCACGTCCGCGCCCTCCACCGGCACGATGTGGAGCGACACGCTCGGGCTCGCGTCCTTCGCGTCGATCGTCTTCAGGAGCGCCTCGACGACGGACAAGCTGCGAGCCGAACTGCTCACAATCAGGCT
>JBIKTT010000038.1:0-9582 GCA_044347925.1 Phycisphaerales bacterium | reverse complement strand
CGATTCAGATCTGGTGGATCTTTGATGGGTATTTCGCGGACGGCAGCACGCGGCTCGCGGAGATTGAACGGATGGCGATGACGGAGATCGGCGAGCGGAACCTACGGGAGCATTCGATGGTGCTGGACGAAATTCGCGACATGGCGAAGGCGGCGGGCGCGAACGCACTGAGCGAAAGACTTAAGCCAGGCCCGGGCGAACGGGTTTCGGACGCTCTGAACCATGTGGCGAATGTGGTCTTCCTGCCGCTCGCTCTGCCGCTCATTCTCCGATGGTGGCTCGCCGATTCACCGTGATGTCCAGCTCGGCCTTAGACCAGAAGCGTCGCGGGGCGTTCGAGGTAGCTCTTGACGGTGTTGAGGTAGGCGGCGGCCATCGCGCCGTCGATGATGCGGTGGTCGCTGGACATGGTCATGGACATGACCCAGCCGGGGACGACCTGGTTGTTCCTGACGACGGGCTTCTGGATGGCGGCGCCGACGGCGAGGATGGCGGCGTTGGGCGGGTTGATGATGGCGGTGAAGTGGTCGACGCCGAACATGCCGAGGTTGGAGATGGTGAAGGTGGAGTCGGCCATCTCGTCGAGCGTGAGGCCCTTGGAGCGGGCTTTGTCCGAGAGGGCTTTGGTCTGGCTGGAGATCTGCCGCAGGCCGATCTGGTCGGCGTTCCGGAGGGTCGCGACGACGAGGCCGCCGCCGCGAGATTCATCGAGAGCGATGGCGACGCCGATGTTGACATCGGCGAGCTGCTCGATGTTCTCGCTGCCGGCGGCGCCGGTCCAGCGGGAGTTCACGAAGGGGTGCTTGTGCATCGCCAGGGCGCAGGCGCGGACGAGGAAGTCGTTGACGGAGAGCTTGACGCCCTGGTCGGCGAGCTGGTCGTTGAGCTGCTTGCGGAGGTCCATGAGGGCGTCCATGGAGACTTCCATGGTGACCTGATAGTGCGGGATGGTGGTCTTGGACTCGACCAGGCGGCGGGCGATGGTGCGGCGCATCTGGTTGAGCGGAACGATCTGGCCCGTGAGGGTGGAAGCGGCGGCGGGGGCGGAGATGGGCGTGCGAGCGGCGGCCGCAGGGCGGGCCTGAGCGCCGGAAGCGAGCGCGGCTTCGACGTCCTTGCGGATGATGCGGCCGGAGGGGCCGGTGCCCGCGAGGCGTGTCAGATCCATGCCGGACTCGGCGGCGATTTTCTTCGCGAGGGGGGACGCGAAGATGCGTCCGCCATGGCCGTTGGTGCCGTTGGCTCCGTGCGAGCCGGCGGTCGGCGCGTCGAGGACGGCCGTGGTGCCGCGGCTGGCGGGGGTCTGAGCGGCGGCGGAACCGGCGACGGCGGCGGCTTTGGGAGCCGCACCGCTCTGGAGAGCGGCGCCACCGGAGACGTACTTGGCTTTGATGGCGGCGGGGTCTTCGCCGGCGGTAGCGACGACGGCGATGAGGGTGCCGACGGGGACCTGTTTGCCTTCGGGAGCGGCGAGGTAGGCGAGGGTTCCGGCGTCGTAGATGGGGAGTTCCATCGTGGCTTTGTCGGTCTCGATGTCAGCGACGACCTCGCCGGACTTGACCTTGGCGCCTTCCTTCACGGCCCAGCGCACGATGGTGCCGGCTTGCATGGTGTCGGAGAGGCGGGGCATGGTGACTTCGATGGGCATTGAGAAATCCTGATGATGCGAGAAGAGTCGCTATTGAATCTTGCCTTCAATGCGTTCGACTGCGAGTGCGAGAAAGATGAACAGCCGGACAAGTGCGTAAACGTGAAGAGCGACCAAGAGCGATAGCCCACCCAACAAGATGGCCCCAAGTGCCAAGCCGACCCAATGCGAGGCACGTTCGTCGAAAGTCGCTGAACCGCCAGAGATGAATCGAACCAACGACTGGACGAGGGTGCCGCCCCAAGAAAGACCGAGCAATCCTCCGGCAAGCACGCCGCACACCGTTTGCCATGCGATGTACACGAGTACGAGCCGATTCGCACGGGAGGCATTCTGGCGAAGGCTGGATGACGAGTACTGGATCATCTTGGTGGCCCTAAGAGCTTCGCCGAGTCCATGCACCATCGCCTTACACGCCCAGTGTTCGCTTCACCGCCTTGATGATCTTGCCCTTGTTGGGGAGATACTCCATCTCGAGGCCCTTGGCGTAGGGGGTCGGGACGTCTTCGGTGTTCACGCGGAGGGGCTGGTGGTCGAGGTAGTCGAACGCACGCTCGATGACCTGGGTCACGATCTCGCTGGCGACGGAAGCGAAGGGCCAGCACTGATCGACGACGACGATGCGGCCGGTCTTCTGCACGCTCTTGACGATGGCGTCGATGTCGAGGGGGCGAATGGTGCGCATGTCGAGGACGTCGCAGTGGATGCCCTCGGCGGCGAGCTCAGCGGCGGCTTCGAGGCAGAAGTTGACGGGGCGGCCGAAGGAGACGAGGGTGCAAGCGTCGCCCTCGCGGCGGAGGTGGGCCTGGCCGAAGGGGATGTAGTACTCCTCGGCGGGGACGTGGGCTTTGTCGCCCAGCATGCGCTCGGACTCGAGGAAGAAGACGGGGTCGTAGTCGCGGAGGGCGGTCTTGAGGAGGCCCTTGGCGTCGTAGGGGTTGCTGGGGATGACGATCTTGACGCCGGGGACGTTGCTATAGAGGCCCTCGACGCACCAGGAGTGCGTGGAGCCGAGCTGACCGCCCGCGCCGTCGTTGCCGCGGAAGACCACGGGGCAGCCCCACTGGCCGCCGGACATGTAGAGCATCTTGGGGACGTTGTTCAAGATCTGGTCCGCCGCGACGAGCGAGAAGGACCAAGACATGAACTCGATCACTGGCTTGAGGCCGTACATCGCGGCGCCGACGGCGAGGCCGGCGAAGCCGTTCTCGGAGATGGGAGCGTCGATGATGCGCTTGGGGCCGAACTCGTCGAGCATGCCCTGGGAGATTTTGTACGCGCCGTTGTACTGAGCGACTTCTTCGCCGAGGAGGAAGATGCGCTTGTCGCGGCGCATCTCTTCGGACATGGCTTCGCGGAGGGCTTCGCGGTACTGGATGATGCGTTCGGTGCCCGGCGCGGGGTCGAAGGGGGGCAGCGGGACGGTGAAGTCCGGAAGCGGGAGCTTCAGGCGCGGGAGGATGGCGTCGGCGTGGGGCGAAAGAACGGAGGATGCGCTGGCCATGCGGGTCCTTGGCGGTGGAACGTCCCCGGAGAAGGGAAGGCGTTCGGTGCGTGATCGGCTGGAGAAATCGACGGGGATGATAGGACGAAAGTTGGCGGAGGTGAGGGGGGCGTAGGCGGTTCTTGGGCGATGGTGTGGGTGGCTGCTGGAACGTTTCTTGAGAAAAACGGAGCGTGGGCGTTAGGTCCGCCGTTGGCCGGCACACCTGTGGTAGCGGAGGGGCTGATCCCTTGGAGGGGACGACCTGAACAACCGCGAAGGAGTGCTTTATGGTTTTTGAGAAGTTGTCGTCGGTGACGAGTCTTGGGTTGGTGTTGGCGGCCGGAGCGGCGCTAGGGATCGTGGAAGCCGCGAACGCGCAGTTGGTCGTTTCGGAACAGTTCGTGTACAGCCCAGGGCCAACTCTGGCGGGAGGAAGCGGCGGTATCGGATGGGCCGGTGCGTGGCAGGCACCACCAGCCGGGTCCGAAGACCTGTACATCTATCAGTACAGTCTCGATTACGACACGATCGATTGGAAACTTCGCACCGCTGGAGACAAGGTCGGCGTCCGCTTGGAAACGGACGTGATGAATCCAACTCCGGTGAACCAGAAGAACGTCATTTCGAGGCGAAGTCTGTTGTCCAACATTGGAACACTCGCGGATCAGAATGCTGCGGCTGGAGGTCAGCGGGAAATCTGGCTTAGCTTCTTGATCTATGTTGATTCAGACCCGAGTGTGACCATGCAAGGGACCTACCTCGGACTGGTGCTCGGTCACCTCGCTGACGAGATCGCTTTCGTCGGAAAGAAGTTTGATGTCGACGAGGTTGGCGTTTCGGCTGGCGCGTCCACGGCACCCACAGGGGCCCACTGTCAAACGACGAACCTGATGATGCTCCAGATTACTCCCGGCGCGGCGGCCAGTGATCCAGGCACGATCAGTCTTTGGATCAATCCGCCGCTTGGCACGTCAGGTCTCCCCAATCCGGATGTGACCTTGCCGTCGGTCGCTCGGCTCGGGGCAGTCTCACAACTGCGTGTCACGGGCGCGGCCATCGCGAACTACACGGGCAGTCCGCTTCCCTCGTACAATCGGGTTCTCAACGGGTACGTCGATGAAATTCGACTTGGCCGCAGTTCGACAGACGTGCGCCCGGCGGACGTCAAGCAGGCGTACTGTCAGATTGCGGGGCACAGGATTGAAATTACTCCTCGTGTTCCCGGCCAGCTGGCGAATGTCAATGTCCAGGAATGGTACCGTGCCCGCTCGTTCGCTCGAAGCAGGGTGTGCAAAGATCGAGACTTCGCGCCCGGTGACCGTACGTGGACCACGCTGAACACCTTCGGCATCCCGCTCTTGACCACGGGCCCGCATACCGCGAACTCTACCGCGCCGGGTTCGACCGCGCAGGCGGAGGCTTACGTCACGGTCAGCTCGGGAGCCGCGAAGATCACCGCTGAGACGTTCGCGACAGCGGGCCAGAACGTCTCGACCGTCAATGGCTGCCCGGACAGACCGAATCGCCGGAAACACGCGGAAGCAGTCCGATCCGTAGCGGTCTCCAAAGTCAGGGCCGTCGATGGCGGCAGCGTGCTCAAGAACACCCTCGGCAACTGGGGTGGAAGGTGGAGAAACTGCGTTGCTTCGAACAGGGCTCGGCGACCGCGCCTTTTGAAGGACCCGGTCAACCTGTTCGTGACCAACGTAGGCAATGGGCAAACGACGCGATATGGTCTCATCGATATCACATCCCTCGTATGGAGCACCGGCGCGACCTCGTGGGGAGAGACTGGGAATCCGGACTTCCCGGGGCGGGTGTTGTCGAACTCGAGCGGGGACATGAACTTCAAGGCCACAGTCGGATCGACCGCGATGCCCTCTAACTTTCATGGAGTGCTTGAGATCATTTGTCGCGGCGGCAGGATCACCTCGCTGACAGCGACTGGCACGTTCAACTTTGCGAACGCTTTGCTCGGTCCGACCGTGAATCTCCCCGGGTCAAGCAACTTCCAGATTCCGCTGCCAGTGATCGAGATGGATCTTCAGGCACCAGGCGCCCCCGGTACGACGACCTCCATTCTTGAAGGCGGCGGCGGGACCATTGAAGATGAACTCGGGCCTGGAGCGATCGAGATTGGATGCGAACTTGCGACCGGGCTGGGTGATGGATTCGACGGTGAAGACACGAGTCGTCCGCAAGGAGGGCGTGTGCTTGAGGGCTTTCCGATCGTTGCCCAGGCCATCGCGCAGGAGTTCACGGTGCCGCCCGGTCCCGCGGTCAAAATCTCGGAGATCGATCTCTACGCGTTCCAGGACGGAGCACCTGGGAACGCTGCCCTGACGCTCGGGCCGGGAACCGTTCAGATCAGGTCTGGGACGGTGACGGGGCCACTGGTGTCGTCGGTGGTCGTACCGGTGGAGATGGAGTGGTTCGAAGTGAACAGCGCACCGAACACCGGCGCGGACAACGGGGGCCGGGCGATCATGCAGGTGTCGTTCAACGACGACGTTGGAGATCCGGCTCCCGTGATGCTGAACCCGGGCACATACTGGGTTGTTCTGGGCGTATCGGGTGATCCCAGATTTGGGCCGATCAGCGCGGTTCCGTGCCGGCACTCGACTGGTAACGCCTACGCGGTGGACAGTGCGTCGGGGGCCCTCTTGGGCCCGATCCTTGATCCCGGCGACGGATCGCATCTGGGGTTCTCGATCGACATCTTCGCGGGCGAGCCGGGCGGCCCAGGGTGTCTTGCGGACTTTAATCAAGACGGGTTCATCGACTTCTTTGACTATAACGACTTCGTCGCGTGCTTCGAGGGCGTTGGAACTCCGGGTTGCAACGCGGACTTCAACGGTGACGACTTTGTGGACTTCTTCGACTACGAGGAGTTTGTGGTCGCGTTTGAGACGGGTTGCTGATTCGGGCACGAGATTCCGCGCCAGAGCCCGGCGTCTCGGGTCGGTGGTGCGGGATCAGGGTTGGGGCACTCCTCGTCCTCCGGCACCCTTCGGGGTGCCGGGGGGCATTGGTCGAGCGAAATCCTGGAGCGGGAGCGGGGCGTCGAGCGTCCGAGGGCGGAGGTCGAGCGCTGCGAGAGCATCTTCCAGAATCAGGGCGGGCCCCTCCCGTCCGGCGGCACGGAAGCGGGCGGCGGTTTCGTGGTACATGTGGGGCACGAGACTCCCGGTGCGCGCCCAGGAGAGCACAAAGCTCCACGCATCCTCGGCCGAGATGAACTCCTCTGCCGTGGCAAGGTCTCCATTGGCGGCGAGGCAGCAAGCGAGCACGATCCGCTTCCAGGGTACCTCGATGTGAGTGGGGTCAGCGACGATGGCTTCGTTGTAGGACTTCCGCGCGAGGCAGAGTGCGTCGGCGACCTCTCCCCTGTAGTGTCGCACCTGAGCCAGGATGAGCGGGCATCGCGAGCACTCGATTCCCGAGGTCAGTCGGTCCCTCGCGAAGGCGGCGGCGGCTTGGAGTTCAACCTCGGCCTCATCGAGTCGATCGCTGAACACGAGTTCGTGTGCGTACTCACGCCAGATCGCCGCGATCCAGACGTCTTCGATGGGATCCGTCAGGCTTCGGGCGATGTCGAGGCGGCGTTTGGCGATCTGGACCGCCTCCTCTCTCGGACCGCTGGTCGCAAAGATGTAGACGAGGTACTTGTCCCTCAGGCATTCGAGGACGGCCGGGCTTGAGTCGCCGCGCTTTCTTGTGTAGATGTCAATGGCCTGATCGAACGCGGCGAGGGCGGGCCTGAGTTCCAAGCGGTCACGGAGAACGTTTCCCATGGTGCGATAGGACTGCGCGACGCGTTCGCTGTCCTTGCCGAGGAGCTCCGACTTGAAATCGATCCACCGTACCCAGACGTCGGTCGCTCTTGAGATCGGGCGTGAGGTCGCGAGGTCGTCGGCGAGGGTCTTGAGCCCGGGCCGGGACGGATCGATCTGCGCGAGCGAACGCAGCCCTCGCGTGATCTCGGGGTCTTCGTCGGGGAGCAGTTCCAGGAGCAGCAGCATCGACCGTTCCGAGAGTCTGAGCGCTTCCCGCGGGTCACTCTGGTTGGCCCGAACCTCGGAGAGAGTGCGGAGAATCTGAGCGTGCAGCAAGGTTCCGCGGGCCTGTTCCTTGGCGTCGATCAGCCCGGCCGCGGCCTGGGCCTCCTCCGCAGCTTTGGCGATGCGCCCTTCGGCGAGATGGATCCGAGCGAGCAGTTCCCGCGAGGCGATGACGGGCAGTTCGTCGCTTTCAAAGTGAAGCTCGCGTATGCGGAGAGCCTCGAGGGCGTGGCGGAGCGACTCGGGGTGGCTTCCGCGCTGAATGAGAACCTCCGCGTAGAGCGCGAGGATCGTCGCGGTCTCCGGGTGTTCGGCGCCGAAGGTCTTCTTCGTGAGAAGCAGGGCTCGCGACAGATTGACGAGCGAAAACCCGTGCTCCTTTCGTTCGGCGTAGATCTTGGAGAGTGTCGTATGGAGCGCGACGAGTACCTCGTCCTGGGCCGCGAAAGCGCCGCTGCTGAGCGTGTTGTTGAGGCGGTCGAGGATGATCCGCTGCTCGGACTGTCGGTCGGTGTGGTTTGTCTCGTGGAGCGGGATCAGTTCGTGGAGGATCTGGGCGATGGCCTGCGACTTGGCACCCTCGGTGCGAGAGCGTGCACGCTCAAACTGCTCGCGTTCACGAGCGACCTTGGTCGAGATCAGGGCGAGGATGCCACCGGCGCTCGCGAAGATCACGATCGACAGCGCGATGAGGACCAGACGATGTCGGCGGACGAACTTGGAAGCTCGATAGCCCCGCCCTTTCCGCGCCGACACCGCCTCCCCGACGAGAAGCGCGTCCAGATCGTCCGCGAACGCGGCGGCGGTGGGATATCGCTGGTCGCGAGCTGGGGCGGTGGCGCGGGCGACGACGGCGTCGATGTCGTGGCCGATCCCCGATATCCCCGCAGGGCCGTCGGCCTTCGCGACGGCCGAGGGCTCGGGCAGCCTCTTCATCCGTTTGGTCGAGGCGATGAGGGTGAACTGATCTTTGGAATCGGCGAAGGGGCACTGGCCGGTGAGAAGTTCGTGGAGCATGACGCCCAGGGCGTAGACGTCGGTTCGGACGTCGATGCGGCCGGGCTCGCCGTCGAATTGCTCCGGGGCGGCGTAGGCGGGGGTGCCTTGGAAGACCCCGATCATCGTGAGCCCGCCCAACATCGTCGAGTCTCTCGTGGCGGGCTTTGGTGACAGAGCGGCGGTGTCGGTCTCAAAGCCGCTGCGTGCGAGGCCGAAATCAAGGATCTTGGGCGAGAGCGTGGCGTGTTCGACGAGGATGTTGCCGGGCTTGAGGTCCCGGTGGATGACGCCCTTGCTGTGCGCGTACTGCACGGCACGAGCGGCGTCGCGGATCAGCGTGAGGCGAGTTCGAAGGCCCGCAAGGTCCTTGGGAACGCCGGCGGCCCAGGTGGAAAGGGGGACACCTTCGACCAGGTCCATCGCGAGAACGTGCCGGCCGTCGGGGAGGAGGCGGGCCTCGAACACCGTGACGATGTTGGGGTGGCGGAGGGAGGCGGCGATCTCCACCTCGCGCTCGAATCGTGCGATTTCGCGTTGCGAGGCGAGCACGCCGCGAAGAATGGATTTGAGAGCGACCGGGCGGTGGGTTTCGTGCTGGACGGCGCGATAGACGACGCCCTGCCCGCCGCGGGCCAATTCGCTTTCGATCGTGTATCCCGGGACGTCGGGTGGGGCTTGGTCGTCGGTCTGGCGTGCCGCGGATTCGGGCCGCATCATCATGGCGAACCGACGGGTGAAGCGGTCGTCGCTGTCGAGCGTTTCGAGGATGCCGCGGCAGCGGATGCACGAGGCCAGGTGTTCGGCGAGGGCGGGTGCGAGGGGCATGCCCCCGGCGACGGCGAGCAGCGTCTCATCGGACGGGCAGGCGGTCGTCGGACCGGGGATTGGTGACGAGGGAATGGGCGTAAAGGGTCCTCGGGTATCGGGTGGCGTTATTGGTCCTCCGCGTATCTCGACGCGAGTTCGGTCGCGAATTCCTTGAGCGCCTTGGTCACGCGCGATTTGGCGACGTAGACGCTTTCGACGGACATGCCGCATTCGTGGGCTGCGGCTTCCACGGGGGATTCACGCATGGCGACGAGCTCGAACGCCCGAAGCGTCGCCGGTGCGAAGCGGGGCTGGACCAGACGCCACGCTTCTGCGAAGATGGCTCGTTCCATCTCTCGGTCCCAGATCCCGGAGAGTGTCGCATCGTCCGGCGTCTCGACGAGCGGTGTCGGATCGGACACGGGGGACTCGCGCCGGCGTGCGGCGGCTCGCTTGGTCATCTGCACGCGGTGCCGCGCGATCCCCATCACCCACGATCGAAGCCGCCCTTTGCCCCGCTCGTACTGGCCCTGGCTTAGCGCGCGGGAAAGTTCGGCGAGCGCCCACTGGGCCGCATCTTC
>JBIKTT010000536.1:0-2642 GCA_044347925.1 Phycisphaerales bacterium | reverse complement strand
AGTCGATCAAAGCGGGCGACAACCAGCTTGTGGTCGCGGGCGGGTTTGAGAACATGACGGCGGCCCCCCACTTCGCCCGTGTGCGCGAGGGTGTGAAGTACGGCCCGGCGCAGATGCTTGACCACATGGCTTCGGACGGCTTGACGTGCGCGTTTGAAGCGTGCGCGATGGGGAACTCGGCGGACCACATCGCGAAGAAGTACGAGATTTCGCGTTCGGATCAGGACCGGTTCGCGGCGCAGAGCCACCAGCGGGCGGCGGACGCGACCAAGAACGGCTTGTTCAAGAACGAGATCCTCGCGCTGACGGGCGAGCAGTGCTTGGACAAGAAGAGCCCGGGTGTCGCGGCAGACGAAGGGATCCGTGCGGACACGACGGCGGACGGGATCTCGAAGCTTCGTCCGGCGTTCACGCCGGACGGCACGGTGACGGCAGCGAACGCGAGCCAGATCTCTGATGGGGCGGCGTCGCTTGTCGTTTCGAGCCTTGCGAAGGCGGAGACGCTGGGTGTGAAGCCGATCGCGAAGATCGTGTCGTATCACACGAGCGGCGTGGCGCCCAAGGACATTTTCGCGGCTCCGATCGAGGGGATCGCCGGGGCGCTCAAGAAAGCGGGCCTGTCGGTGAAGGACATCGATCTGTTCGAGATCAACGAGGCGTTCGCGGCGCAGGTGCTTTGCAATATCAAGGCGCTGGAGATTCCGGAGAGCCGGCTGAACATCTGCGGCGGCGGCGTGGCGTTGGGGCACCCGATCGGCGCGAGCGGGGCCCGCGTGCTGACGTCGCTGATCCACCAGCTTCATCGCACGGGCGGGAAGCGTGGTGTGGCGGCGCTGTGCCTTGGCGGCGGGAACAGCGTGGCGATGGTGGTTGAGGTTTAAGCGTCACCCAGGCCTTACGGCCTGGGCTTTCTTCTTGGGCCCCTTTGGGGCGGAAATGCGAAGAAGCCCGAAGCGAGCTTCGGGCTTTGGGTCCGCGCGAGTTCTCTGACTGATCGATGTGACCCGACCGGCGAGTCTCTGGCGAACTGAGTCTCGCTATCGTGCGGCTTCCTTGGCCGCTTTGCGGATGAGGGCGGCTTGGGCGGGGTTGGCGGGCGCTTCGTCGGCTTCGACGCCTTCGGCGGGGGTGATGACGACGCGGGTGATGTTGGGGACATCGCCGCGGGCACCGGGGGCGGGCTTGATCCAGATCACGACGTCGGCGGCGCCGTCGGACTGGGCGATCCAGCGTCCGACGGCTTCGGCGCCGGAGGTGGTGTCGACGGCGAGGCCGCTGGCGGCTTTGATGGCGGAAGCGGTGAGTTCGAGGTCGGTGTCGTCGGGTTCGCCGCCGGGGTATTCGCCGCGGACTTCGAAGCCGGCTTCGCGGAGGCGGGCGACGGTGGCTTTGATCTCTTTCTCGTGCGAGGCGTCGAGGGGCTTCTTAAGGTCGACGACGACGAGGGCGGTCGCGCCGGCGACCTTGGCGGGCTTGTCGGTGACGGTGCGGACGGGGCCCGAGGAGCGTGTCTCGCCGCTGGGATCACGATCCGAGAAGACGACGGACATGTCGGACGGGAAAGGAGGGGTGGGGAAACTCGAGGATCTGGAACGGACGGTGAAGAGGCCGCCGAGGACCACGAACGCGACGAGCGCGGCGACGCCGAGGGCGGCGTAGGTGCCGGCGCTGGGGTTGTTGCTATAGGTTCGGTTGAGGGGGCGACGGGTGTCAAGACGCTTCTGGGCGCGTTCGCGAGCGGCGGCGGCGCGGCCGCGGGCGTTCTCAAGCTGTTCCGCGGCGGTGCGTCGAGCGCCGTCGTGGCGGCGGGCGCGATCCGCGCCGGGCGAAGCGGCGGCGAAAGGAGCGGCCTGCTGGGCGGGCTGGCGGGGGGTGCCGCCGACGATCTCGAACGCGCCGGTCCACCAGTTGGTCACGCGGACCTCCGCGGGGTCTGCGGCGGGGGCCGGGTTCCTCGGAGCGGCGAAGGGGAGCGGCGGCGGAACGGGGGAAGCGGCGGCCTGTTCGGCCGCGACCTGAGCGGCCGGAAAGGCCGCGGGGATGGCGGCTGCGGGGATCGCCGCGGCACGATTGACGAAGGGGAACTCCGGCATCGCTTCGGCGACGGGGATCTCGACATTGCCGTCGGGCTCGCTCATGCTGGGGAGCTGGCCGGGCTTGAGGGTCATCGGGTCGGCGGCGTGGCGGATGGCATCGATGTCGCGGAGCATCGCGGCGGCGGTCGGGTAGCGTTTGTCGTAGTCGGTCATCGCGCGGCGGACGACCCACCGCAGAGCGTCGGGGCAACGCATGGATATCTGCGAGAGCACGCCGTGGGCGGGGAAGCTGTTCTCGATGATCGAATAGAGGACCGCGCCCGCGCCGAAGAGGTCGAATCGGGCTCCGTCAACTTCGTGGACCTTGACGCCCTTGAGGGCCATCTTGACCATCTCGGGGTCGCGGAAGTACTCGGTGCCGTGCGTCGTGAGCGTCATGGCGCTGCGGAGGGGGGTCACGAGGCCGAAATCGACAAGGTGAGCACGCTTGCCGTCGACGATGATGTTGTCGGGCTTGACGTCCTTGTGCCAGAGGCCGCCGCGGTGGTACGCGTCGAGGGTCGAGAGGAGGTCGGCGACGATGCCGAGCGCGGTGCGGAGGGAGGC
>JBIKTT010000534.1:0-2644 GCA_044347925.1 Phycisphaerales bacterium | reverse complement strand
ACAGCGGGCCGGAAGCTTCGAGTACACGCTCACCGACCGCGGACGATCCCTCCGCCCGCTCGTCGTCGCCATGCGCGACTGGGGACTTGAACACATCCCCGGGACCCAAGCCCTGATCCGCGCCAAGGCGTGATCCGCCGCCGCTCGCCAGAGCCCGCGCGAGCCCGGCCTCAGGTTCCACCAAACCCAATCGGCGTACCGTCCCGAGCAACCCTCGGAGCGATCGACATGACTCGACGACTGACCCTCTCCCTCATCGCCGCTTGCTCGCTCGGAACACTCGGCTGCCAGACCAAGCCCGCCGCTCCCCCCGTGATGTCCGGCAATCCGATCCTCCCCGGCCGCTACGCCGACCCGGAAGCCGCCGTCATCGGCGACACCTACTGGATCTTCCCCACGGCGTCCCAGCGCTACGACCAGCAGACCTACCTCGACGCTTTCTCCTCCCCCGACCTCGTCCACTGGACCAAGCACCCCCGCGTCCTCGAGAAAAGCAGCGTGTCATGGGCCAGGCGAGCCATGTGGGCCCCCGCCTTCGCCCAGCACAACGGCAAGTACTTCCTCTTCTTCGGTGCCAACGACATCCAGTCCGACAACGAGCTCGGCGGCATCGGCGTCGCCGTCGCCGACAAGCCCGAAGGCCCCTTCACGGATCACATCGGTAAGCCCCTCATCGACGCGTTCCACAACGGCGCCCAGCCCATCGACCAGGGCTTCTTCCGTGACACCGACGGCGCCTGCTACCTCCTCTACGGCGGCTGGCGCCACTGCAACCTCGTCAAGCTCAACAAGGACTTCACCGGCCTCGAGCCCCTCCCCGACGGCACGATGTTCAAGGAAATCACGCCCGAGGGCTACGTCGAAGGCGCGTACATGTTCCTCCGCGGCGGCAAGTACTACTTCATGTGGTCCGAGGGCGGCTGGACCGGCCCGGACTACTCCGTCGCCTACGCCGTCGCCGACTCCATCCACGGCCCCTTCAAACGCGCCGGAAAGATCCTCCAGCAGGACCCCACGGTCGCCCGCGGAGCCGGCCACCACAGCGTCCTCAAACGCCCCGGCCACGACGAGTACTACATCGTCTACCACCGCCGACCCCTGGACATGACGGACCGCGACGACCGCTTTGTCTGCATCGAACGCATGCAGTTCGACGCCGAAGGCCGGATCCTGCCCGTCAAGATCACCTTCGACGGCGTCCCCGCGATCGGGCCAGCCCGCTAAGCCCCGGTTTCGAGCCTTCCCAGCCCGCCGTATGATGTTCCGGCGTGGCGCAGGGAGGCGCATTGATCACGGAACTCGTTCCGAGCATGTTTCACAGACGGCTTCTGCTCCTCGCCGGGGCTTTCACCCTCGGCGCTGCGGTCCTCGCCGCGCGCGTCGTCTGGCTCGGAGCGGTCAAGCACGAAGAGCTCACCGAACGCGCCGACTCCAAACTCGTCTCCCGACACTGGACGCCCACCGTCCGCGGACGCATCTTCGACCGCAAGGGACGCATCCTCGCCGCCGATCGCGCAAGCTACGACCTCGTCCTCCCCTTCCCCGTCATCAACGAACTCTGGGCTTCCGATCGCGCCACCTCCCAAGCCCCGCGCGTCTACCGAAAAATCGGCCCCGGATGGGCCGCGATGGACCCCGCCCAACGCGCCCAAGCCCTCGCCGAACTCACCGACGTCTACCGCAAGCACCAGCAAGCCGCCTGGCAGCAGCTCGCTTCCCTCCTCGGCACCTCCACTGCCGACCTCGCCGACCGGCGCCGGGAGATCATCGACCGCGTCAACCGCCGCTACCGTGCCGTCGTCGACCGCCGCCGTGAAGCCGAACTCAAAGCCCGCGGCCCCGACGCCGATCCCCTCGACGAATCAAGCCTTCGAGCCATGGAACGCCGCGTCGGCGAACCCATCTGGGAACAGGGCGCAACCCACCCCATCGCCACCCGCCTCGCCGACGCCATCGCCCTCGAACTCGACCGCTTCGCCGGAGCCGAAGTCGAGCTCGTCGTTCACGAAGCCCCGGGACACGACCCCGTCACCGACCGCGTCGAAGCCATCCCCGGCCTCCGCGTCATTAACTCCGGCGACCGCCAGTACCCCCTCGAAACCATCGCCGTCGAGATCGACCAAAGCCACCTGCCAAGCCCCCTCCGCCGCAACGAAAAACGCACCATCGAGGTCGACGGCGTCGGCGTCCACGTCCTGGGCTGGATGCGAGAAGGCGTTCAAGATGAAGACGTCGCGCGCCGCACCGCCCTCCTCGCCGCGTCCCCGCAGGAATCCGCCCGAGTCATGAACGCCGACGGACGCGACCGCGGCTTCTACGACCCCACCATCCTCGAACGCGTCGGCGCCTCCGGCGTCGAACAGTCGATGGAAGCCACCCTCCGCGGCCTCCGCGGCGAACGCATCCGCCAACTCGACACCGGCGTCTCCAACGAAGTCGCCGCCGTCAGCGGCCGCGACGTCACCCTCACGATCGACGCTCAGCTCCAAGCCCGCGTGCAAGCTGTCATGTCCCCCGGCTCCGCCGGAGTCGGCCTCGGCGAGGTTCAGCCGTGGAACATGACCAAGCCCACCATGTCCGACGGCTCGCCCAACCCCGCCCACAGGCCCATCGGCACCGAGCTTCACGGCGCCGCCGTCGTCCT
>JBIKTT010000535.1:0-2644 GCA_044347925.1 Phycisphaerales bacterium | reverse complement strand
GCTCGCGGGCGGCACGTTCGAGATCGTCGGGGGGTTCTGGGCGGCGGCGAACCGTCGTCCGGAGTGTCCGGCGGACTTCAACGGCGACGGGTTCCTGGACTTCTTCGACTACGGCGATTACGTCGATTGCTTCGAGAACGGGGTCTGCCCGCCGGGCCGCACGGCGGACTTCAACGGTGACGCGTTCGTCGACTTCTTCGACTACGCGGACTACGTGACCGCGTTCGAGACTGGCTGCTAAAGGTTGATTTGGGAGAGTCAACCACCACCGCTTCGGGTTCGCGCCCGGAGCGGTGTTTGTTTTTGGCCCGATGGAAAGTGGACTTTGGGGGTAATTAGCGTATACTAACTTCATGGCGAGCCACCAAGTCGTCAGTCTCCAAGCGGTCAACGACGTCCATTCAGGTCTGAATCCGGCGCTGATGCGGGTTCACCAGCCGCGAAGCGTGGATGAGCTTGCATCCCTTGTCGCTCGGATCGCGAGCGAGGGCGGCCGGATCGCGGTCTGCGGCGGGCGGCACGCGATGGGCGGGCAGCAGTTCCTGAGCCGCGGGGAGCTCCTTGATCTCTCGCGGATGAACCGGATTGAGTCGTTTGACCACGAGCGGGGGCTGGTGCGGGCGCAAGCGGGGATCCACTGGCCGGAGCTGATCAACGGGATGCTTGAGATTCAACGTGCGCACGCGCCGGGCGTGCGGCCGCGGTGGGGGATCAGGCAGAAGCAGACGGGTGCGGATCGGATGTCGCTGGGCGGGGCGCTCTCGGCGAACATCCACGGCCGCGGGCTTGTGATGGCTCCGATCGTGAGCGACGTGGAGGCGTTCACGTTGGTCGGGGCGGACGGGGTGGCGCGGGTGTGCAGCCGGACGGAGCATCCGGAGCTCTTTCGTTTGGCGATCGGCGGGTACGGGCTCTTCGGGGTGATTGCGGATGTGACCTTGCGGCTTGCGCCGAGGCGGACGCTTCGGCGGGTGGTGCGGGTGATCGACATCGAGGATGCGATCCATGCGGCGGAGCGTCGGATCCGCGAGGGAGCGTTGTACGGGGACTTCCAGTTCGACATCGACCCCAGGTCGCCGGACTTTCTGACCAAGGGGGTGTTCAGTTGCTACGTGCCGGTCGAGGGTGACCCGGAGCCGCCGGAGGGGCAGCGGGCGCTCGAGCGGGAGGACTGGCTTGAACTTTTGACGCTTGCGCACACGGACAAGACGCGGGCGTTCAATCTTTATGCGCAGCACTACTTGGCGACGGACGGGCAGCTTTATGAGAGCGACCTGCACCAGTTGAGCGATTACGCGGACGGGTATCACGAGGAGATCGAGCGTCGGACGCGCGGGTGCGCGTGTCCGATCGGCAAGGGCTCGGAGGTGATCAGCGAGCTTTACGTGCCGCCGGAGCGGCTGACGGAGTTTTTGTCGCGGGCGGCCGCGATGCTGAGCGAGCGGGCGGCCCAGGTGATCTACGGCACGATCCGGTTGATCCAGCCGGACACCGAGACGGTGCTGGCGTGGGCTCGCGAGAGGTTCGCGTGCGTGATCTTCAACCTGCACGTGGACCACACACAAGCGGGGATCGAGCGAGCCAGCGGGCAGTTTCGCGGGTTGATCGAACTCGCGAGCGAACTTGGCGGGAGCTACTACCTGACGTACCACAAGTTCGCGACGCCGGAGCAACTCGAGAAGTGCTATCCGCGGATCCGGTCGTTTGTCCAAGGCAAAGTTGCCCACGACCCGCGCGGGGTGTTCATGTCCGACTGGTTCTCGCACTACGCGCCGAGCTTCGCGTCACGGATCGACGGATGAGCGGGTTCGGGTGGATGTGAGGACAGTGGGGCGATTTAGGGAGCGTCGGATGCGGATGAGGATCGAGGAGTTCAATATCTACCGCTGGGCCGCGGATTTCCTAACGTCGCTCTCACAAGCCAAAGGCCGTCCTGAGGAAACCCCGGCGCCGCCGCCGAGCACGCATCCTTCGACGCAGTGAAGCCCGCGTCAGTGCTTTGGGGCCGCGCGGGCGTCGTCGAGGATCTCCGCGACGATGATGTTGTACTCGAGGGACGAAAGCGGATCGACTTCGCAGTTGCCGCGCACCACCTCCCGGAGGTAGGTCCATTCATCCTGAAGGTGAGCGGGCTTGGCCCGGGGTCTCACGGATCTGGCGGGGGCGTCCGCTTCGCGGAGGGCGAGTTCGTCCCATTTGGCGGCGTGGATCGAGCCGCGCTCGGTGTGCAGGTCCATCTCCTTGTTGTCGTGGGTCCAGGCCCAGGACGCTTGGATGACGGCGGTCGCGGTGGGGTACGTGAGCACGATCGTCGCATCGTCATCGACGCGGGGGTACATCGCGGGCTTGAGCGTTGAGACGCTGGAGGTGACCGAGGTGGGACGCTCGCCGTTCATCAGCCATGTCGCGAGTACGGCGCCGTAGCAGCCGAAGTCGATCACGGCACCGCCGCCGCCGGCTTTCGGATCGGTCAGCCACTCGACGAACTCGGGTGGGCAGCCGATCTCCTTGGGGCCTTTGTGGCCGTGGCGAAAGACCATGCGTCTGATCGGAGCTCGCTCGCCGGACTCGACCAGTCGTTTGGCTTCCCGAAGCGATGCGTACCAGCTTGTCTCAAAGTTGGTCAGGACGAGGACGCCGTGGG
>JBIKTT010000533.1:0-2645 GCA_044347925.1 Phycisphaerales bacterium | reverse complement strand
CGAGAGTCGCCAGAGGCGTTCGACCGACGCGACGGGGCCGTGCTCCCCCACCGCTTGCGTGATCGCGTTCGCGGCGGCTTCGCCGAGCCCGCTGACCACACGCATGCCAATCCGCAGAGCGGGCCATTCCGCCGGGCCTTCGAGGGTGCAGTCCCACTGGCTTTGGTTCACATCGACGGGGAGGATCTCGATCTTGTGGTCTTTGGCGTCGCGGATGATCTGCGCCGGCGCGTAGAACCCCATCGGCTGGCTGTTGATCAGCGAAGCCGCGAACGCGGCGGGATAATGGCACTTCAGCCACGCCGAGACATAAACCAGCCGAGCGAACGACGCGGCGTGCGATTCGGGGAAGCCGTAGGAGCTGAACCCCTTGATCTGCTCGACGCAGCGGTCCGCGAAATCCTTCGTGTACCC
Organism: Phycisphaerales bacterium; assembly: GCA_044347925.1. Taxonomy (GTDB): domain Bacteria; phylum Planctomycetota; class Phycisphaerae; order Phycisphaerales; family UBA1924; genus UBA2396. Next base: position 2,231 of record JBIKTT010000533.1, on the reverse strand, counting down.
GTTGCTGAGCATGCCGCTCACCATCTTGCGTCCGAACTTCTCGATAAGGTCACCCTTGCGCTTCCACGCGGCCATCGCCCGCCGGAGTTGATCCGCTTCGCCGGGCGTGAATCCGGCGGCGACGACGACCAGCGACATCGCTTGCTCCTGAAAGAGCGGGACGCCGTGGGTCTTGCCGAGCACGCGCTTGATGTCGTCGTTGGGGAAGTCGTACTTCTCAAGGCCGGCTCGCCGTTTGAGGTACGGGTGCACCATCTTGCCTTGGATCGGACCGGGGCGAACGATCGCGACCTGGATGACCAGGTCGTAGAACTCGCGCGGGCGGAGGCGAGGGAGCATCGACATCTGGGCCCGGCTTTCGATCTGGAAGACGCCGACGGTGTCGGCGCGGCACGCCATGTCGTAGACCTTCGCATCGCCGCGCGGAACCGTTTCGAGCGCGATCTTCCGGCCGTGATACCGGTCCAGCATCTCAAACCCGCGGCGGATGCACGACAGCATGCCAAGACCGAGGATGTCGACCTTGAGCATGCCCATCGCGTCAAGGTCGTCCTTGTCCCACTCCACCACCGTCCGGTCCGGCATCGCCGCGTTCTCAATCGGCACCGATTCGCAGAGCGGGCCGCGCGTGATCACGAACCCGCCGACATGCTGCGAACGGTGACGCGGGAACCCCATGATCCGGCCGCAGAGGGCCGCGAGCTGCCGCATCGTCGGATTCCGCGGGTCCAGGCCAAAGCCCCGGAGCCTCTCGGCGTTCAGCTCACCCTGGCTCCACCATTCCATGTCCTTGGCGAGCTTGTCGACCGCGTCGAGCGAAAGGCCCAGAGCTTTACCGACGTCTCGCACGGCGCTCTTGCCGCGGTAGGAGATGATCTCGGCGGTGAGGGCGGCCCGTTCGCGGCCGTACTTGCCGTAGATGTACTGGATGACCTCCTCGCGGCGCTCGTGCTCAAAATCGATGTCGATGTCCGGCGGCTCGTTGCGCTCCTTGCTGATGAACCGCTCGAAAAGCAGGTTGCCCTCGCTCGGGTCCACCGACGTCACGCCCAGGCAGAAGCAGACGGCCGAGTTCGCGGCGGCGCCTCGGCCCTGACAGAGGATCCCCCGCGAACGGGCGACAGCCACGATGTCGTGCACCGTCAGGAAGTATGGCGCGTAGCTCAGTTCCTCGATCAGCTTGAGTTCCTTCTCGATCTGCGCCCGCACCGCTCCGGGAATCTCCCCGTAGTACCTCGTCGCGCCCTCCCACGTCAGTTCGGCGAGGTACGTGATCGGCGTCATCCCCGCCGGAACGACCTCATCGGCGTACTCGTACCGGAGCTGGTCGAGCGAAAAGCCCAAAGCCCGGTCCGCGATGTCGATCGTGCGGCTGATGCCACTTTCGTACCCGCGGAACAGACGCGACATCTCATCGCCGTCCTTGATGTACCGCTCGCAGTTGGCTTGAAGCCTGAGCCCCGCTTCCGCGAGCGTGCACCCGTGCCGGATGCAGGTGAGCACGTCCTGCATCGGCTTCTGGCGTGCGTCGTGATAAAGCACGCGGTTGGTCGCGACCAGCGGCACGCGGTGGTCCTTCGCAAACCGGCCGACCTCGCGCATACGGCGGTCATCGTCGGGACCGAAGCTTCGGAACACCGCGACCGAAAGCCGGTCGTCGTTGAAGACGCTCCGGAGCCTGGCGAGCAGGCTGGACGCTCCGGGCGTGAGGTCGCGAGCCTCGACGACGGCCAGAAGCCCGGATTCATGAGCGATGAGGTCATCGATCGTGAGCTTGCACTCACCCTTCTCCGCCGCCCGTTTGCCGAGGGTGAGCAACCGGCACAGGCGGCCGTACGCGGCGCGATCGGTGGGATAGACGAGCACCGATGCTCCGTGAGCGTGCGGATCGGTGAAGACCAAGCGGCAACCGATGATGAGCGGCATCCCGATCGACCTGGCTTCCACATGGGCACGCACGACGCCGCCCAGGGTGTTGGTGTCGGTGACGGCCAAAGCTCGCAAGCCCTTGCTGGCGGCTTCCGCGACGAGCTCCTCCGGATGGCTCGCACCGGTCAGGAACGTGTAGTTCGAGGTGGCGGCGAGTTCCGCGTACGGCGTGCGGCGGCCGCTCGCGGGCTTGACGCCGGAGCTGAAGAGATCGCGGAACTTTGGATCGGGAGAGTCAGGCATGGTTCACGCCCAGATTCCGTGAACGTTCCACCCCGTGGCGGCTTCTTCGCGAAAGACCC
>JBIKTT010000037.1:0-9629 GCA_044347925.1 Phycisphaerales bacterium | reverse complement strand
CGGGCGAGCCCGTTCACCGGCGTTCCGCCCGCGAGGGAGAAGAATCCTCCCGCGTAGAGATCGCCGGACGGTCCGCGGACAAGGCTTGACACCGGAGCGTTCATCCCCGAGCCAAGAGTCGTCCAGGAATCACCCGTCCAGCGCACGACGTGGTCGCCCCGCACGCCTCCGGGGGGCGTGTACTCACCGGACGCGAAGAACTCGCCGGCTTCCCCGGCGACGAGGTCCGCTCGCGGGAAGATCGGGGATTGGGGAAACCGGACCCATTCCTGCCCGTCGAATCGGACGACTCCGGTGAGGAACTGGTCGCCCGGGAACGCGAAGCTGCCGTTGGCGACCAACTCGCCCGTCGGCAGAACAAGCACGGACCGGATCGCGGGATTGGCTCCGTTGGGGAAGTCCTGCCCCAGCCGGGTCCACTCTTCGCCGTCCTTGACCATGAACCGCGTCCCCGTGACGCCCAGCGACAGGTCACAGCCCACGATGACGCGATCGTCGGGAAGCACCGCGATCGCGGAGACATATCCCGAGACGCCGGTGCCAAGGGGAAGCCACTCGGCTCCGTTCCAATGACTGATGTTCGCGGCGAGGGTCGTCGCCACCTCGCGGAAGGCTCCTCCCATCACGAATCCGCCGCCCGGCAGACCCGTCAAGCAGAACGGGCTTCCCCTGACACCACCGCCCACGGGCTGCCATTCGCCGTCACGCCACCAACCGACTCCGTACGGCGGCGCGGTACTGGCCGCGCCCTGGAAGTCGCCTGCGGCGATGAATTCGGTCTCGCCCAGAACCAAGAGAGCGCGCGGCGACTGCGCCAACCCGCCCGAGAGAACCTCCCACGTTTGTCCGTTGAGCTTGAAGATGCCGCCTTCGGACGCGCCGACGTTGGACGCGGCCAGAACCGCTCCCGAGGGAGTCCGCTCGACATCAAAGACCTCGCGGACGAGGCCGCCGCCGATCGAAACCCACGCCGAGCCCGTCCATCGCGCGATGTTCGCGGTGTTGGCGACGCGATCGGCCCGCTGGAAACGCCCCGCCACCACGAGCGAACCATCTTGCAGCTCGGTGATGGCGTTGACCGGCCCGGCGACGCCCCCGTCCCCGACCCGGGACCAGGTCTGTCCGTTCCAGCGAGCGATGTTGCTGAGCGTCGTGCCGCCGGCTCGGTTGAACTCTCCGCCGACCACCACGCTTCCGTCGGGTCTGGGGACGATCACACGAACGGTCCCGTAGACGCCCAGACCCCACGCGTTCCAACGTGTGCCGTCCCACCGGGCGATGTTCTGCGCTTGCACGTTTCCCGCGGTCAGGAAGCTGCCGCCGGCGACGATGCTGCCGTCGGGAAGCACGGCCAGAGCGCGGATGACGCCATCGACCGGATCGGCGACCTTCTCCCAGACGCCCGTCGCGGGATCCCAGCTTGAAATGCTGCCTGCTTCGATGTTGCCGACGATGGCGCCTCGGGCGGTTCCCGGCCCGCCCGCCACCAACACCACCGGGCCGCGCGGGCCGTCGCCGTCGGGGTCCCAAAGCGTCTGCGCCAGGACGGAATCGGATCGACCCGCAGCGCCCTGCCCGCGCACCCACGTCGACGAGCACGGCTCGGACGCGACCGCGAGAGCGCCGAGCGCGAACGACGCCGTGAAGACCGACGCACGCACGATGGACAGACGCGACACGGGACGACGGCTTGATTTACTCATGACAGCTCCTCACCCTCGGGGAAGGAGCATCGTACCGGAAAGCTTCGCCGCGCAGGGGACATTTGTCGGCCTACGGGGTCGGTTATGGGTCTTTGCGAAAGGCTCGCTGTTCGGCCCCGGCACTCGGTCGCCCCTCAACGGATCGGAGGGCCTCGGCGAGCGCAGCGAGCAGGGCGAGAGAAGCGGCGCTCCGCGTTCGACCGACGCGCCACGCCAGCACGATCGGACGCTTGGGCCGCACCGGCGAGAGGTGCACGATCCGTCGCTTGACCGAAGGCTTGACCGCCATGCGGGGCACGAGCGAGAAGCCAAGGCCCAGCGAGACCATCTCGAGGATCGTCGTCAGCTGGGTCGTGCGACAGACGACGCGAGGACCGAGCTTGCGGCTGGAGCAGAACGCTTCCACCTGGTGTCCCAGGCAGTGCACCTCGTCCAGGAGTACGGCGGGCTGGTCCCGAAGTTCGGCGAGAGCGACGGCGTTGCGAGCCGAGCGCGGCACATCCTTCCACGAAGCAGGGATGACGGCCAGTAGCTCATCATCGCCGATGGTCTCGGTGTCGAGCCGCTCATCCACGGGCGGCGTGCTCATCAGGGCGCAGTCGAGGCTGAGATCGAGCAGACCTTCGACCAGATTGTCCGTGAGGTCCTCGCGGATCTTGAACTCGCATCCGGGAAGGTGCTTGCGAGCTTCGGCGAGGGCGGCGGGCAACAGGTAGGGGGCGATCGTGGGGATCGCGCCGACGGCGAGCGATGGGGCTTCAGCCATCTCTCCGCGTCCCGCCCAAGCGTCCGCTTCGTCCACGCCCGCGAGGATGCGGGACGCGCGAGGCAGGAACGCTTTGCCCGCGTCCGTGAGCGCCATGCCCGTGCCCAAGCGGTCGAAGAGGCGTTTGCCAAGCGAGCGTTCGAGCTTGGCGATCTGCTGGCTGAGCGAGGGTTGAGCGACGCGGCAGCGAGCGGCGGCCCGGGTGGCGCTCCCGGTCTCGGCGACGGCGACCATGTACCGAAGCTGGTGGATTTCCATAGGACTATCCTATGGGCGATGCTGGCACAAACTCTTTGACACCTCTGGGGTCCGGCCGGTATCTTTACGCCTCATGGGACGAGGTCCCATGGCGATGAACAGGAGCTCACGCATGACGACGACGAACAGCTCTCCGCGACTGACCACGGCCAACGGCGCGCCGATCGGCGTGCAGCAGGCTTTGACGGCGGGCCCTCGCGGCCCGCTTCTGATGCAGGATGTTGCTCTCCTTGAGCAGATGCAGCACTTCAACCGCGAGCGGATCCCCGAGCGCGTGGTGCATGCGAAGGGCTCGGGCGCGTACGGCACCTTCACCGTGACAAACGACGTGACGAAGTTCACCCGGGCGGACTTCCTGAACCGCGTGGGCAAGAAGACCGAGGTCTTCCTGCGGTTCTCGACGGTCGCCGGCGAACGCGGCGCCGCCGACGCCGAGCGTGACGTCCGCGGATTCGCCGTCAAGTTCTACACGCAGGAAGGCAACTGGGACCTGGTCGGCAACAACACGCCCGTCTTCTTCGTCCGCGATCCCTACAAGTTCCAGAACTTCATCCACACGCAGAAGCGGAACCCCCAGACCAACCTCCGCGACATGGACATGCAGTGGGACTTCTGGTCTCTCTGCCCCGAAGCTCTCCACCAGGTCACGATCCTGATGAGCGACCGCGGCATCCCCGCTTCCTACCGGAACGTGCACGGGTTCGGGAGCCACACCTACTCGATGATCAACAAAGCCGGCGAGCGGGTTTGGGTCAAGTTCCACTTCAAGTGCAAGCAGGGGATCAAGAACCTCTCCGACGCCGACGCCGCCGCTCTCATCGGAAGCGACCGCGAATCCCACCAGCGCGACCTCTTCGATGCCATCGCCCGCGGTGAGTTCCCCCAGTGGCGCGTCTGCATCCAGGTCATGACGCAAGCTCAGGCCGACTCGTTCCGCTGGAACCCCTTTGATCTCACGAAGGTCTGGCCGCAGGCAGAGTTCCCGCTGATCGAGATCGGCACGCTTGAGCTCAACCGCAACCCGGAGAATTACTTCGCCGAGGTCGAGCAGGCGGCGTTCAAGCCGTCGGCGCTCGTGCCCGGCATCGGCCCCAGCCCGGACAAGATGCTCCAAGCCCGCTTGATGTCCTACGCCGACACGCACCTGCACCGCTTGGGCGTCAACCACCACCAGATCCCGGTGAACAAGCCCCGCTGCCCGGTGATGAACTACATCCGCGACGGGCAGCAGACCGACGGCTCGTACGGCGCGGCGACCAACTACTGGCCCAACTCGATCACCGCGGCGCCCAAGCCTGACGCGGCATTCGCGGATCCGGCGTGGGCTCTGGGCCAGACGATCGCCGACCGGTTCGACTCGACCGTCGATCACGACGACTACACCCAGCCGGGCAACCTGTACCGGATGTTCGACGATGGGCACCGCGACCGGCTGACGTCGCGGATCGCGGGCGGCCTCAAGCAGGCTCGTCCGGAGGTGCAGATGCGGATGCTCTGCCACTTCTTCCGGGCCGACGCCGACTACGGCGCACGCATCGCGGCTAAACTTGGCATTGACTCTTCCCGGATGGCCGAGTTCGGGGGCGCTCATGGGTCCGCCGCCGGGGCGGCCCGTCCGCTGGCCCACGCCTGACCCTCGACTTCACGTTCTTCACGCGACCTTCCGCTCCATGGTTTGGAGCGTTCAACGGTGATCCCCTCCAACCCGTCCGATGCTTTTACGAGCGCGGACGGGATTATGACCTCAAGCCACGGTGCTTCCGACGCTGACCACGCGGGAAGCGTGGCTGCGCACGCGGGGCACCCGCCGCGATCGGCGGTGCGGTGGGCGGTCGCGGTGGCGGGCGTGCTTTGCGTCGGGATGGCGGCGGTGGGCGTGGTGGTTCCGGGCATGCCGACGACGGTCTTTCTGATCGCGGCGTGCTGGTGCTTTGCGCGGAGCTGCCCCTGGCTTGAGCAGAAGCTTATTCGCAACCGGTTCTTCGCGCCCTTCCTTCAGTATCTCGAGCCCGGAGCGGTGATGCCGATGCGGGCGCGGATCATCACGCTTCTCGTGCTGGTCGCCTGTGTGGGGGCGAGCTGCGTGCTGCTGGTCGCTCGCGAGCGGCCGCTCTGGGTCGTCGGCGTGGTCGCGATGGCGGGCGTGGTCGGGGCGGTGTGCGTGTGGCGGGTGGCCCGGCCGAAGTGACGGCTTGGCACGCGGCGCGAGCTTGAGCCGCGGTGCGAGCTTGAGCCGCAGCCCGAGCTAGAGACCCTCGCCCGTTCAGCCCGCGTTGTGGGCTTCCACCATCCAGAGGATCTTGTCGAGAGCCCGGGTGTGCTCGGTGAAGACGTCGGCGGTCGCCTGGTCGCCGGCCTGAGCGGCGGTGTCGATGGCGGCCCGGATCTCCTTGGTCACGTGGGCGATCGAGCGGGCGATGGCTCGGGCGTGGTCGGCCTGATCGACGAGGCCGTCGGGGTACGCCGGGAGCGTGGAGGCCTGAGCGACATGACGGACGGTGCCGTGAGCCCGGCCGCCGAGCTGCACGGCCCGCTCGGCGATGTCATCGACGGCGGCCTGGGCGGTGGCTTCGACCTTGTCGAAGAGCTCGTGGATGGCGATGAACGCGGGGCCGCGGACGTTCCAGTGGGCTTCCTTGGCGTGGGTGGCCAGGTCGATCAGCTCGGCGAGGCAGCCGTTGAGCAGGCCGACCATCCGGCTCCGGACCGAGGCGGGCAGGTCGTGGCGGGTCGGATGGAGGGTCGGGCGGAGGGGGGCGGCGGCGGAGGTGGGGGCGGGGGTCGAGCGTCGTTTGGCCATGCGGGACCTTATGGGGTGCGAGCCGTCGCGAGCCGACCGGGTTCCGCTCCCCAAAACCCCCCGCGCACGATTGACGCTCCCCCTCGCAATCCCTAGCCTTGCGTTCTGTGGCCGAACAGGCTTCGGATGGTGGGGTGGTGGGGGTGGTGGGGGTGGTGGGGGCCCGGCTTGGTGGCCGGTGATGGAACTGGTGGTTCCGGCTTGGCGGTCTTGCTCAAGGTTCGTCGGTGGCCCGCTCGTTCGAGCGGCGTGAAAGGGATGGCAATGGCGACGTTCTCCAAGGGTCTCGAAGGCGTGGTTGCGGCTCAAACCAAGCTGTCGTTCATCGACGGCGAGAAGGGCGTGCTCGAGTACATCGGCATCCCGATCGGTGAGCTCGCGAGCCACTCGACCTTCGAGGAGACCGTCTTCTTCCTCTGGAACGGCCGCTTGCCCAAGAAAGCCGAGCTCGCGGACTTCACCGCCGCCATCCGCTCGCGCTACGAAGTCCCCGCCGGCGTCGAAGAGCTGCTCAAGACGATGCCGAAGACGGCCGAGCCGATGCACGCCATCCGCACGCTCGTCAGCTCGCTCGGCCTCCACGACGCCAAGCCCAACGCGATCGACCTCCCCTCCGTCCGCGACAAAGCCCTCAGCATCCTCGCCCAGGTCCCGACGCTCCTCGCGTACTTCCACCAGTACCGCCAGGGCAAAGCGTTTGTCCGCCCGGACAAGTCCCTCGGCCTCGCCGAGAACTTCCTCTACATGCTCAACGGCACCAAGCCCACCGCCGCGATGACGAAGGCGATGGACGTCTGCCTCATCCTCCACGCCGACCACGGGTTCAACAACTCGACCTTTACCGCCCGCGTCCTCATCTCGACCGAGAGCGACATCTACTCCGCGATCACGGGCGCGATCGGAAGCCTCCGCGGCCCGCTCCACGGCGGCGCCAACGAGGGCGTCATGAAGATGCTCAACCAGATCCCGACGGTGGCCGCGGCCGAAGCGTTCATCCAGGACAAGCTCGCGAAGAAGGACAAGATCCCCGGCTTCGGCCACCGGATCTACAAGGCGTACGACCCGCGCGCGACGCACCTCAAGGTGCTCGCGGAGCAGCTCGCCCGCGACACGGGCAACCTCCCGCTCTTTGAGAAGAGCACGGCGATCGAAGCGGTCATGAACCGCGAGAAGGCCGCGAAGGGGATCTACCCGAACGTCGACTTCTACTCGGCGACGACGTACCACTGCATCGGCCTGCCGCTGGACCTGTTCACGCCGAGCTTTGTGATCGCCCGCGTGGGCGGCTGGGCGGCGCACTGCCTGGAACAGCTCGGCGACAACCGCCTCTTCCGCCCGGACGCCGACTACACCGGCCCGCACGCGGTGGGCTACACCGCGATCGACGCCCGCTAAAGCGGGCAGGCATCAGGCATCAGTCGCCTCCCCCGCCCCCGGCGGGGGAGGTGCCGAGTCTTCGAGGCGGAGGGGGTGCCTTTGGCCCCGCCAACCCCGTTTTTACACCAGGTAGCTCCGCGCCACGCCTGGCGCAGAGCGCGCCAGCCCCGGCGCAGAGCGCGCCACGCCCGGCGCACGCCGCGCCACGCCCGGCGCGGAACGCGCCACGCCTGGCGCACCCCGCGCCACGCCCGGCGCAACCCCCCCGAGCCCCCGCCAACCCCACACCGCCCCTGGCGCAGACCGCGCCACGCGTGGCGCAGAACGCGCCAGCTCCGGTGCAGAGCGATCGCCCCCCGCCTCGGCGGTCGTTGCCCCCCCGGATTCGCCGTCCGGAAAGCCGCGCCCACCGGAACGCGGCACCCCCTCGCTTTACCGCGCGCTCGCGCGGCGAGCAGATCCCGTCGGCCGGACGGGGCCGAGAAACCGTCGGAACCGCTTGGTCAGCCCGTCGACATCGCCGATACTGCATTCCCAGACGACCAGCACCCTCCATCCCAGTCGCCGGAGCTTCGCCCTGACCCGCCTGTCGCGAGCGACATTGCCGTCAAACTTGGCTTTCCAGAAGTCGGCCCGCGCCCGAGGCGTCGCCCGCCCGAACCTGCACGCGTGCCGATGCCAGAAGCACCCGTGCACGAAGACGACGGCCCGCCGCGCGACGAACACGATGTCCGGATTCCCGGGCAGATCCCGCCGGTGCAGCCGATACCGATACCCCATCGCCGAAAGCACCCGCCGCACCACAAGCTCCGGCCCGGTGTCCTTCCCGCGAACGGCGGCCATGCAGCGCGAGCGTTGTTCCGGAGTGAGGACGTCCACGCTTCACGGTATGATCGTCCGATGAACGGTCAGCCCGCTGGAGCGGAAAAGTGGCTTCTGAAAGATGTCCGGACGGCATTCAAGAATGCCGGCTGCTTTACGCCAAGCGGCTGGCCACGAACGACGACGCGAAGAAGCAGATCTACCTTGGCGGCGATCTGGTGGCTTTGAATCTTCTTCCGTTTGCCACTCCAAGACCTTCTGATCACGCCGGATCTACGGCGCAGTTCGCCGATCTGAATTTTCATTGGATGGTCGAGGGAGGTGAGCTTGAGAGAGCACCACACGCGAAGTTGATTGTCTACCCAGACTATCCGGAGGTTCGGCTTTCAGGCTTTCTTCTTAGGTGTAAGCGAGCCCCGCGAGAGGCTCTCGCGGAGTATGCTGGCAAGCAGTACCCGAATCGGCTTCTCTTTCTGGGTGTCCGTGACGATCGGCAGGTGATCGGGCTGATCACGGCGACAAACGTGGATTTGTTGCGAGACATCGAACGCGTCTCTGGAGGCGAGACGCGAGGCGTGTTCGCCGTGGTTAATCTGGGAAGCGACTCAAGTACGCGTAGCGCTCTCTGCCGTCGGCTTTGCGAGGTCCACAGAATGGGCTGGCTCCCGGCTCAGAGGCTCACGCGCGGAACGCTGGTCGAGTGTCGGGGACAGAACTGCGGCGGGTACACACTTGAGGCCGCCTTGGGAATTGATGCGAACAGCGCGAGCGAGCCTGACTTTCTCGGATGGGAAGTGAAGCAGGCCAGCGTAACCAAGTTGCAATCGCCCCGCCCCGGTTCCGTTACGCTTCTTACGCCCGAGCCTTCTGGAGGACTTTACGTTGAACGCGGTGTCGAAGAGTTCATCCGACGCTTCGGCTACGCGGATAAACGGGGGCGGGAAGATCGCTTGAACTTCGGGGGCGTGCACAAGTGCGGCGAAAGGCACGCATTGACCGGATTGACGCTCGTCTGTAACGGATTTGACTCCGCGCGAGGCGTCCTGACCGATCTGGAAGGCGGCGTGGAACTGTTGGATGCCGACGACACCGTGGCGGCAAGGTGGGCTTTCAAGGACCTGCTTGAGCATTGGAAACGAAAGCACGCGGCTGCTGTCTTCGTCCCCTCTGAGCATCAGCACGGCCCACCGCCATCGTATCGCTATGGATCAACAGTTTTCATGGGTGAGGGCACCGATTTTCTGCTCCTGATCAAATCTCTTGCCAAGGGAACCGTCTACTACGACCCTGGTATCAAGCTCGAAGCCGCAAGCGGCACTTCACCTGCGATCAAGCGAAGAAGCCAGTTTCGCTCGAGGTTCGCCGATTTGGCTCAGCTGTATACTCGCTTCCAGTCGGTCGACGTTTGCGAACAGGCCGTCTCCACCTCATAGCGCGGCGGGTCTCACTGTGCGGATCGGCAACTTCGTTCGGAGCTTCTTGGCGACTTCCTTCGCGACAGCTTCAACCACAAGCGGAACCACCGCGTTGCCGAACTGCTTGTACGCGGGTGTGTCGGCGACGACGATTCGAAGCTTCTCGGGGAATCCCATCAGCCTTCGAGCTTCTGACGGCGTCAGCCGACGCGGTCGGTTGCCTTTCTGTGGAATCAGGATTTCCGAGCCGTCCTTGTAGTACCGAGCGCTCAGCGTTCGCGAAACCCCGTCGAGATCGGTAAGGCCGAATCCGAACCCGTTCCCTGCGGCCTTGTGTTTCTCCGCGTATCGCTGCAGGTAGTTCCAGAGATGGGGTGTCAGCGTGTACTTGTCAGGGACGACGTCCTCCAAGATGTCCCTGAACCGCGGGAGCGGGCCGGTCGGCGGTGCCGGAAACGAGAAATCGATCTCATCGCCAAAGTCGCTTC
>JBIKTT010000531.1:0-2662 GCA_044347925.1 Phycisphaerales bacterium | reverse complement strand
GCGAGGTCGTAGCGCATGCCGGTCGAGACCTCGGCCTGCTTGCCGGTGAGGTCGGCGATGGCGTCGCGGACGGACTGGGCGGCGGGGTCCATGACGCCCGGCAGGGGGTGCACCTCGACGACGCTTCCGGAGGGGCCTGAGGTCGGCGTCGCGGTCTCCGAGACCGGGTCGGCCAGGAGCTTCTCGTTCACGGCTTTCAGCTCGGCGGGCGAGAGGTCCGCTTCGATCAGGTAGACCCGCGCGACGCCGATCTGCGAGGGCTTGAGCCCGGCTTGGGCGGCCTGTTTGGCGACGCTTGCCGCACGCGGATCGGTCGCGGGGTTGCGCAGGCGGACTTCGACCCGGTGGACGGTGGGAGCGGCGACGGTGGAGGGGGGTGGCACGGGCGATGGTAGACGAGAAAGGCCCGGCTCCGGCGTGCATGGGGTTGCAGCCGGTTCGGCTTCGGGCGGGGGGCCCCCAACTGGACCCGCTTTCCGTCCCCGGCCGATACCACCCTCCCCCTGTCCCGGCACCCTTCCTGATAGAGTGTGACCCATGTCGACCCCGCCGTTCCCTTCGTCAACCCCCTCCCCGGACGCCAAGCCGGGCGACGGTTCCATTACCGTCGGGGGCGGCACCTCCGCGTTCCTCTTCGAGTTCGCGTGGGAGGTCTGCAACCAGGTCGGGGGCATCTACCAGGTCATCCGCTCCAAAGTCCCCTTCATGGTCGAACGCTGGGGCGACCGGTACTGCTGCGTCGGCCCCTGGGACGCGAGCAAAGCCGGGCTTGAGTTCGAGGAAAGCCGGGCGGGCGGCTGGATCGGACGCGCCATCGACCAGCTCCGCGAGCAAGGTCTGATCGTCCGCCACGGCCGCTGGCTTGTTCCCGGCAGGCCCCGCGTGCTCCTCATCGAGCACTGGCAGGGCCACCAGAAGCTCGACGAAGCCAAGTACCTCCTCTGGAAGGACCACGGCATCCAGGTCCCCGGCGGCGACGGTCTCATCGACGGCGTCGTTACCTTTGCCGACGCGGCCCGACGGCTGGTCGAAGCTCTCTGCGAGCATCATGCGGCGATGCGCGGCGGACGCGGCGTCGGAGCAAGTGCCAGCGGCGGTGGGGGAGCGATCGTCGCCCACTTCCACGAGTGGATGGGCGGTATGGCCATCCCCTTCATCCGCAAGAAGAACCTTCCCGTCGCCACCCTCTTCACCACCCACGCGACGCTCCTCGGCCGGTACATGGCGAGCAACGAAACGGACTTCTACGAAAAGCTCCCGTGGGTCGATCAGGCCGAAGCCGCGAGCCGCTACAACATCGTCTGCCAGCACGGGATGGAGCGAGCCTGCGCCCACGGGTCGCACGTCTTCACGACCGTGTCGTCCATCACCGCCGAAGAATGCGAGCATCTGCTCGGCCGCCGCGTCGACCTCGTCACGCCCAACGCCCTGACGATCTCCTCGTACAACCTCACGCACGATCAGCAGCGGATGCACGGCGAGTACAAGGAGCAGATCCACCGTTTCACGATGGGTCACTTCTTCCCGAGCTACTCCTTCGACCTCGACAAGACGCTCTACTTCTTCACGTCCGGCCGGTTCGAGCCGCGGAACAAGGGCTTTGATCTGTGTCTGGAAGCGATGGCCCGGCTCAACGCCAAGCTTCGGCACGCCAAGAGCGACCGCACCGTCGTCTTCTTCATCATCAGCCGTCAGCCCACCCGCGGCATCAACCCGCTCGCGATGGAAAAACGCGGCGTCCTCAACGAGCTCCGCGAGATCACGCAGCACATCACCGAAGAGATCGGCCCCAAGCTCTTCCAGCGAGCGGGCTCGGGCGGCAAGCTCAAGCTCGACGACCTCGTCAGCGAGTACTGGATGCTGCGGTACCGCCGGGCTCAGCACGCGATGAAGCAGCACTGCCTGCCGATGGTCGTGACGCACCTCCTCGAGCACGATTCGACCGACCCGGTGCTCAGCCACATCCGCAACCTGCAACTCTTCAACCGCCCCGAAGACCCGGTCAAGGTCGTGTACCACCCGGACTTCATCACCCCGCACAACCGTCTCTGGGGCATCGAGTACGACCAGTTCGTCCGCGGCACGCATCTTGGCATCTTCCCAAGCAGCTACGAGCCATGGGGCTACACACCCCTTGAGTGTCTCGCCATGGGCATCCCCGCCGTGACGAGCGATCTCGCGGGGTTCGGCCGGTTCGTGCAGGAGCACATGCCCGACCACGACGAGTTCGGGTTGTGGGTGCTCCGCAAGCGCGGCCGGGCGTACCACGACGCGGCCGAGGACCTGGCTTCGATCATGTTCCACATGACGACGATGGAGCGGCGCGAACGCATCGCCCTCCGCAACGCGGTCGACAAGCGCTCCTGGGATTTCGACTGGTCCAAGCTCGGCATGGCGTACCACCGGGCTCACGATCTGTCGATCGAGCGGCTTTGGATGGACATCGGAACCTACACGCCGCAGCTCCACCTCGATATCGAGCCCAAGGGTCTAAGCTCGGCTTCTTCGATCGACCCCACGATCGAAGCCCGAAGTACCGACGACCTCTGACCGTCCCGCAGACTCAAATCTGTGCTTCGCGGCGACGTGTTCCCGCCGCGACCCCGCCGACGTACACTCGCGTCGAATGACCGAAGCGTCCAAGCCACACGTTCAGCTCTTC
>JBIKTT010000532.1:0-2662 GCA_044347925.1 Phycisphaerales bacterium | reverse complement strand
CGCGTGCCGAGCCCGGCCGTCGCGGCTTTCGAACGCGAACTCCGCGACCGCTGGCGGCCCGCCCGGTGAGGATGCCCGGACGGGCTGGCCGATAGACTGGTCCTCGCTCGTACCAGACCTGTCGCCGCAACGTGAACAAGCCCCCCTTCCAACCCGAAGCCCTCGCCGACGCGGTGCTCGTTAAGCTCGCCGCCGCGGGAGACTCACAGGCCTTTGCGACGCTTTACGCACGCCACAAGGACTACGCGATGCGCCTGGCGATGCGGTTCACCCGCGACCACGAAACCGCGGCGGACGTGGTGCAGGAGACGTTCATCTACCTCGTGCGCAAAATGCCGACCCTCGAACTGACGGCGAAAATGACCACCTACCTCTACCCGGTGGTCAAGAACATCGCGCTGACGGCCAAGCGGAAGGACCGGGCCCGACTTCGTCTGGTCCGCGAGGACGGCAGCGACGTGGAGATCACCGCTCCCACGCGCGCCGACGCTCGGAACCCGGCCTCGCTCGCGGCCGTGATCGCGATTCTGCCCGAACACCAGCAGGAGGTACTCCTGATGCGGTTCGTGGACGACATGAGCATGGAGCAGATCGCCACGGCCCTCTCGATCCCGGGGGGGACGGTCAAAAGCCGCTTGCACCTGGCGATCAAGACGCTCCGCGAAGACCCGAGAACCAAGGGCTACTTCGACCAGCCGGGCGGTTCGGCCCTGACGGGAGGCCAGCCACCATGAAGATTCGGAATTTGGAAGGGCATTTCGGGCCGGGCGTGATGAACCAAGCGGGCAGGGAGCGCGCTAGAGAGACGGAGGGCTTTCATGTCGGAACGTGAAGGACATCCCGGGTTCAGCGACGGCTCGCAGGCCGAGATGGATCCGCGCGCCTTCGAACTGCCCCCCGCGCTGGCTTCGGACCTGAAGCGGGAGTTTGGCCGGTCGGAAGAGGTGCCGGCGTACGTCGATTTCGCGGTCCTCTCGGCTTTCGAGTCGCGGCGAAAGGTCTCCGCGACGCGCAGGCACGCTTGGAAGTTCGCAGGAATCGCGGCTTCGGTCGCGCTGGTCGTCTGGGTGGGCTCCGCGAACTGGCCGACCCGAACGCCTGTCACCACGGTCGCGACGAACCCTGCCATCGGCTCGGGGAACGTGTACGGCGCCCTCGCGGCGGACTCCGCATCGCGGCCAACAGGTGCCGCTCCCCCCACCACGCTCGCGTTGAGCGATCAGTCACGCTCAGCGGGCAAGTTCGATCTGTCGCCGGGCAAGCCCGCGAGCGGGACATCGGGAGAAGCCGGGCATCTCGCGCTGGTCGACGCCGACGGGAACGGCCGCGTGAACATCCTGGACGCCATGCGGATCGCCAAGACGGTGCAAGCGGTTCAGCTTGCTCGCGAGTATCGCGTCAAGACCGACGGTGCCGGCGGCTCGAATGTGGCGCTCGATCAGGCGAAGATGGCGTTCTTTGTTGCTTCGCTGGATGTGACGTGGGACCTCACCGCGGACGGCGTGGTGGACCAGAAGGACGCGGACCTGCTGACGGCGCGGATCGTTCGCGTCGGGAACGGAGGAGCGTGACCCGATGAACCGTCGCATGAAATTCTCGGCGGTGGCCGTCGCGGCGGGGCTCGCGCTCGCGGTCGCGGGGATCGCCACGCAGCCGCAAGCACCGGCGCCGGCCGCCGGCGCCCCTTCGGCCGTCCGGTTCGAAACACTCGACGTCTTCGTGGATTCCGGAGCGGTGCCGCTCGCTGCCTACCAGCTTGAGGTTCGCGCCGACACCAAGAGCGAGGACGCCCGAGCCCAGGTCAAGCTTGTGGGCGTGGAGGGCGGGGATCGCGGCGCGTTCGAAGAGCCGCCGCGGTACGACCCGGAAGCGCTGCTCCGCGGCGAGCGGATCATCCTCGCGGCGTACTCCCTGCTTGACAAGGATCAACTGCCCACCGGGAAGACGCGCGTTGCGCGGATCCACGTCCAGGTGCCCACGGCGGGCCTGCTGGGGTATGTGAGCGTGCTCACCGTCGCGGGTGACAGCATGGCCAACGAGATTCAAGCGACCGTCAAGACCGAACCGGCGGAACTGGCGAACGACAAACCCCAACCGGCGGTGAAGTAGGGTGCCTCACGACGCGGAGACCGGCATGAGCGGACGCCGACAGATCATCGCGGAACGGACACCCGGCGTGCGGCGCGCGGGCGTGCTTCTGCTCGCGATCGCCCTCGCGGGCTGGCAGGGTTGCACCAGCACCAAGCCTCCGCCGGAACCCCTCGGCAAGACACCGACGGACACGGGAACTCCCGGCGCAGACCCCATGGCCGCGGGCACCCCGCCCCAGCCGATTCCCGATCACGATGGTCGAGGGCTGACCGAAGCGATCAAAGCCGAGGTCGACTCGCTGGATCGCGCCCACGCGCTCGAAACCGAGCAGAACAACCGCTTCTTCCTCAATTCCACGTCGCTGTCGCTGCAAAGCCAGAATCTGGACCGAATCGCCTTGTCGCTCCCGCCGGACAACGGAGGTTCCTCGCTTTCGTCCAATCGCGTCCCGGGAGAAGCAGGTGCCGCGACAGCCGGGCAGACCCAGGACGGTCCCGGTGGCCAGACACGCGGCGCGGCAACGGCCGGCGGAGGCGCGGGAGAAAGCTCGAAGAGAGACGCGGTAGAAGGC
>JBIKTT010000530.1:0-2663 GCA_044347925.1 Phycisphaerales bacterium | reverse complement strand
TCGTGCCGCGCGTGCCGGCGTCGCTGAGGGTCACCCACTCGCCAACGCGACGCATCGAGCCGTCAGCCATCTTCACGACCTTCGCCGCGCGCTGAGCCATGTACTTCTGGCCGCTGAACGGAGCAGAGCTCAGCTCACCGGGGCCAGCCATCGCGGACGCGGCCATCGCCAGGCCCGCACAACCCATCAACACTGAACGCTTCATAGAAACTCCTCTTCAAATTCCCACGACACGCAATCTGCCGGTCACCGGTTCAACAACACGACCGGTACGCACTCCCGGCACCTCAATAGACAGCATACACGAAATTGACGCTGCAACCACCCAAATCTTGCACTTTCTTGTCCTTCCCGCAACTTTTTTGGCCTATTGGTGACCGAAGTCAACCCCTGTCCACGTCCTATAATGTCAATCGCCCCACGCCCTCTTTGCCCACTTTCGAAATTCGTTCGCCTAACCGCCCACCGCGCCCCCGTTGCCGTCATCCCCGCCCCCACCGGTACCCGACCCGCCGGAGCCATTCCCGGCCCCCCCGCCTCCGCCGTCGCCAGCCCCTCCGCCCGAACCGCCGCCCCCGTCCGTGTTCGAGCAACCCCACTCAAACACCTCGACGAATGCGTCGTAGTCGAAGTAGTCCACGAACCCGTCGTCGTTCACATCCGCCGTCTTGCCGGGCGGGCACGCGAAGCCTTCGAAGCACTCGACGAACGCGTCATAGTCGCTGAAATCCACGAACCCGTCGTCGTTGAAGTCCGCGACGCACTCAAACACCGGGCCAAACTCCGCCCACGCCATCTGCACCCGGCTCGAGCCGCACGCGGTGCCGTCGCCGAAGATCACCCGATTGCGATTGCCCGTCACGCCAGCCGGCCCGAGCGGATAGTGCGCGAGGAATCGGCCGTCCGCGTAAAGGTCGATGCCCGTCGACCGAATCTGCATGTTGAGCTCGCGCCACTGCCCTCGCATCGGGATCGTGACGATCGGCTTGACGTTGCTTGGGACATCGCTGCCCGACGTCAGCACGAACAGCTTGTCGTCCGACATCCCGACGTACGCGATGCGTCCAAGACGATCGACCGCGCCCAGGTAGTACCCAAAGCGAGCCGCGCCCGCGCACTCCGCCAGCCGATACGTCGACGAAAGCACATTCACCGAAGCCCGAATCAGCACCCCGCGATCAAAGTCGATCTCCGTGTGGTTCGCGTGGAAGTACTGCTGACCCTCAAACGACGTCGGACCCTGCTCAAGCACACCGCTCCGCATCAGGGGAGCGGCCCCGGACTGATCATCCATGAGCTGGAACCCTTGCCTCGTCGGCAGCGTCCCCTCCGACGCGTCGTACGCAAGCCAGGGGGTCTGGGCGAGGGAGAGTCCGGCGCACGAAGCCGCCGCGCACACGGAAAGTACGTGCTGAAGGGCCATGTCTTTGATTCTCCGTCACGACCGTCCCTCGCCGCTCACCGAGAGGCCCGGGACGAATCGCCACTGAGAATCTACCCCACGCCGGGCGTGATGCCACTTTCTCCGAGGAAATCGCGACTTTCCGGCCCGTTTATGCGGCCTGTGCCGCCCGCAACCTCAGCACCCGGCGGTGAACGCTTCCACGAACGCGTCGTAGTCGAAGAAGTCCGTAAACCCGTCGTCGTTGAAGTCCGCCGTCGCGCCCGGGTCGCACTGACCGGTAAAGCACGCCACGAAAGCGTCGTAATCGAAGAAGTCCACGAACGCGTCACCGTTGAAGTCCGCCGGACAGCTCTCGCCCCACTTGATGATCACCCGCCCCGTCGACGTGCCCGAGGGCGTCGTCACCCGATACCCGATCGAGTCGGTGCCCGAAGCTCCCGCATTCGGCCGAAGGATCCGGTACGAACCCGACCCGCCGATGACCGTCGCTTTCGTCGGAAGCCCCGTGATCGTGTAGGTCGCTTGCGACGACTCATCCGTCACGCCGGCGGGAAGCTCAACCACGAGCGTCCGGCCCGGGTACCCCTGCTTGGTGTACAAGAACGCCGTGGGCGCGACGCTTCCCGAACCGGCGTTGGTCGAAACCGTGAGCGTCAGCGGCGGGCTCAACGCCTGCCGCCCGTCGACGAAGATCGCTTTCGCGTGCACGGTCGTCGTACCCGAGCCGAGCGACCGGCCCGGCAGCACGATCGTGTCACCGCTCCCGCCCGCGGCGAGTACACGCCCGTTCTGAACGATCTGAACCTCCCGAGCCATCAGCCCGTTCGCTTCGATCCGGATCGGGAACCCGTCGTTCAGATTCCCGGAAAGCCGCGCGGAAGAGATCGCCGCCGAGCGGCCGCGATTGTCCACAACCAACGAGCCGCGCCAGCGGCCCACGGTGCGGTTCGGCGTCGAGTCATGACCCAGCACGCGCACGTCGTGCCAGCCGTCGTTGAGGTGCGTCGTGTCGATGCTGAATCGCCCGCCGGGCGCCACCGAACCGTGAAGCACACCGTCGATCAGAAGATCAAAGCTCGCGACCGTCGCCCGCGGCTGAGACGTCGTGCCCGAAGGCTCGAGCTCGATCAACCCGGAAGCCGGCCCTGGCGGCAGCCCGCCCACCGACACCTCCGGGATCCACGCGTGCGGCCGCGCCAGCGCATCGCCAACAAGCAGGTTCTGGAAGGGCACGAACTGCATCGACCGCAGGTACGCT
>JBIKTT010000036.1:0-9656 GCA_044347925.1 Phycisphaerales bacterium | reverse complement strand
TGATGACCGGCACGCTGGCCCAGTTCGCCCACCGCGTCGGCGGGCCGGACCACCAGAGCGTTGACTCGATGGTGCGGGTCGTCTCCATCGCGTCCATCCCCGCGAGAGGCTCGGCGAGCTCCGCCACCGTCACGACGCCAAGCGTTTCCGTCAAGGCGCGACGGATCGCTTCGATGCCATCAAGGGTCGGCGCCACGCGAGCAAGACCGACCAGATCCTCGGCTTTGGGAGGAAGGACGATCGCAAGCGGCGCCGGGGGACGGATGATCATCGGAAACCGTCGCTCGGACGTCGATGCAAATGCCGGAACGATCTCGGCGGGCCGCTGGGATTCCGAAGTCGCTTCGGGATTCGGCGTGAGAGCCGCCAGAGCCGTCACCACCTCGGACGGCGGCGTCGCGCTCACATCCCACACCCGCGAGCCCTGCGGACGCGCCGCGAGACTCGCGAGCTGCTGCTCGCACTGACGCGGCGACCGCGGCGTGACCCGAAGCACCAACCGGCCGGCTTTCGCGAGTTCGAGCATCCGTTCCGCTCGGTCCGCCGGCGGCGCGGACATGATCGCGAGCGGCGCCCTCGGAGCTTCGGCGGTCGAGCCGGCATCCACCGGGTCCGTCACCGGCGTGGTGTCGGTCGCGCTCTCGTCCGCGATCGCGATCCGTACCGGCGTGCCGCCGTTCTCGTTCGACTTGGAGTCGCTTTTGTCCGTGCTATCGCGGTTCGCCTGAAGCGTGCTGTTTGTCTTGGAGGCCGGCCACAGCGCGATCAGGCCGACGCCGCCCACGAGGCCGACCATCGCCGCCATCGCGACCATCCGCCGCGTGCCGTTCCACCACGACTTCCGATTGGGAACCACCCGGGAGACAGGAATCTCGACCGCTTGGTCGCCAGCGAGCCGCAACCCCGCCAGGGCTTCCTGCTGAGCCCGACGCATCGCCGCTTCCACCAGACCAAGCGGGGCCATCGGCGCCTCAAGCGACGCGACTCCCGCACGATCCCGCTTCATCAGGTCGAGCTTGCGGAGCAGCGCCTTCTGCTCGGGCGTGCCGTTGGCGAGCATCTCGCGGACAACCCGGGCCCGATCCACCGGAAGCAGACCTTCGACCATCGCCAGAAGCGATGCTTCGTCGTTGGGGTCAAATTGCTCCGTTCGTCCGTTCATCAGCCCGTGGTCCTCGCTGCCAGATCGTCCCTCATTCCTGCCCGCCGGCTCGCCGCTCGATCTCGGCTCGAAGCGCCGCACGAGCCCGGAAGAGCCGACTCTTCACCGTCCCCACCGCGATGCCCAGCACGTCGCCGATCTCGTCGTAGTCGAGACCACGCTGATCCCGGAGCATCATGATCGTCCGTTGTTCGGGGTCCAAAGCCCCGAGGGCGGCCTCAAGCACCGCCAAGCCTTCAGAATCTTGGACACGCATCGCCGCGAGCGGTTCCCGGCTTTGCCCGATCCGCCGCGAAAGTGTCGCTTCCTCCGAGCCCTCGGACCCCCCAGCCCCCCCAAACGTCGCATCCAGACTCGCCATCCGCCGGATCTTGTCCGACCGGAGCCGCGAGAGGCAGACGTTGATCACGATCCGGGTGAGCCAGGTGCTGAACTTCGCCCGAGCGTCGTAGCCGTCCAGCCCCTGAATGACCTTGATCATCGCGTCCTGACAGCTTTCCGCGGCGTTCTCGCGGTGCTTGAGAATGTGATAACAAAGTCCAAACATTCGCTGCTGGTGTCTGGTGAGAAGGGTGCCGATCGCCGGCTGATCCCCGCTCCGCGCCGCGGCGACCAGGCGCAGGTCCTCAAGCTGATCGGGGTCCGGGTCGGTCATCGCAGGGGTCCATCGTATCCGACGGCGACTTCCGGCTATTCGAACAGGTTCACGCCCGCGTGCCGAACGACCCACTGCACGGTGGCTTCATAAAGCCGGTCCACATCCCCGATCGTCGGGTGCCACTCGGGTCCACGGTTGCCGCGCCATCGCCCGATGATCTCGGTCGCCGTGCGGCGACGGCTTTCCTTGTCCAAAGCGTCGCCGCGAAAGACCATCGTGTGCGCGACGGTCATCTCCACCCAGCGGAGCGCGGCTTGTTGGTGAGCGGGATGGGCTGGCTGTGACTTCTCCACGTTTCAGCATAGCCCCGCCCCGCCCGGGCCCCAATACTCCGCCATGGACCGATACCAGCAGTTCCAAGCCTACCGAACCAAAATGAACGCCCGCATCCTCGGTGAAGCCGGCGATCGCGGCACCCACGCGGACGGCACCGAGCGATGTGGCGGCACCCTCGTCACCAAGCGGTTCTTCGCCCTCGACGGCAAGACCTACGACGACGGCGCCCTCTCCGCCAAGACCAAAGAGCTCCTCGGCTTGGTCGCGTCGATGGTGCTCCGCTGCGACGACTGCATCGCGTACCACATCGACCGCTGCGTAGCCCTGGGCTGCACCGACGAAGAGCTCTGGGAGACCTTCGACGTGGCTCTCATCGTCGGCGGCTCGATTGTGATCCCGCACCTTCGCCGCGGCGTCGAGTTCCTCGACCTTGCCCGCACCCACGTAAACCCCGGTTCCGGCGGGTCCTGACCCGCTCGGGCCGCATTGACTCAGCCGGTCGAGGGCCTATTCTGCAATTGAGACTGAGTCGCATGAGCAGAACCCGCGCCGCATTTGTGAACTTGGGACGTTTGGCTTTCCTGTTTTTCCTGCTCAAGGGCCTCGCGTGGCTTTGTGTGCCCGCGTTCCTCGCCTGGTTTGCGGCGCGATCGGAGACCCTCCCATGACCGCATCCACCGCACCGGCCGCCACCCTCAGCGCCCGCTTGAAAGCCGAAACCCAGGACCAGCACACCGCCGCTGAGAAGCACCCCTTCCACGCGATGCTCTTCCGGGGCCTGCTCCCGCTTCACGTCCTCCTCCAGCACCATTCGGAAATGGGGCTGATCCAAGCCGCGCTCGAGGACAAGCTCGCGAGCACCGATGCGCCCGAGATTCGGGCCGTGCTTCAGCCACACCACCGCCGAGCTTCGCTGTTTGCTTCCGACCTCGTCGCTTCGGGCATGATGCCGCCCAAGCAACCTTCGACCCAAGCCGCCAAACGCTTCATCTCCGAGATCCAAGCCGCGGACTCGGCGACGCTCCTGGGTGTCTTCTACGTCCTTGAGGGTTCGACCAACGGTGGTCGGTTCATCCAAGCCGCGATCATGAAAGCTTACGGACCGGCGAATCCGGGCCTCACGGTCACCGCGCTCAGCCCGCACGGCGACCACCAGATGGCCCGCTGGGGCGCGTTCCGAACGGGGCTGGACAGCGTGGAACTCGAACCCGCCAAAGCCGACCGCGTCGTCGCGGGCGCTGCTCGCACGTTTGTCGCCGTGACGGAGGTCATGGAGCAGATCATGCCCAAGGGCCTCGTCACACCCGCCGCGCCCGCACATTGAGGCTGATGGGGATCCCCGCGAAGACGACGCGCGAAGTGTCCGGGAAAAGGCCGAAGTCCGCGACGCGCTGGACATCCGCGAACCCCGCATCCACGAGCGCGACGGAAAGCAGCTCGAACGTGAAGCCCGACTTGTGGAAGTCGTACGCGTCGATCTGCCCGCCGTAGATCATTCGTTGCACATGCCATCGGTCCGCTGTCGAGAGCGCGGGGTGCGTCAGCATCTTGGCGAGGACCTCCAGATCAGGCACGGCGACCATCAGCTCTCCGCCGGGCATAAGCACGCGAGCCGCTTCGCGGAGCGCGACGCCGACCTCGCGGTTGCTTAGGTGTTCGTAGACATGGGAGGCGTAGACGATCTCGGCGCTCGCCGTCGCGAACGCCGAGAGGTCGGTGACGGTCGCGACGACATCCACGACGGGGGAAGGTTGAGCGTTGACAACGGTCCAGCCGGATTTGGCAAGCTCGCCGCCGAGGTGAAGTCGAAGGGGCATGCTACTTCACCTCCGCGAGAGCCCGCGCCCGTTCGCGCAAGCTTGTGACGGAATTGCGATGGCTCTGGATCATCGAGCGCCAGCGGGCGGGCATCGCCGGCGGACGGACGCCGGCGGAAGTCTGTCCCGGCGGCGAGGATCGCAAGAGTTCGGGGTACTCGGTGACGAGGGCTTCCAGAGCTTTGATCCCCTCCTCGGCGCGATCGAGCGATTGGAGCTGAGCCAGGGCTTGTGAGCGGGCTTCGCTCAAGCGAACGTCCTTGCCGGTCGCCGCGTCGAGAGCCGCATCGACCCGCTTGCGGAGGAGCGAAACTTCATCGTCGATGAGAGCGGCGCGGATGCCCGCGTCATCCACCGATTCCTCGATCTCCGCATCGCGAACGGTCGGAAGCTTGATCTTGGCCTGGCGACCGAGTGTTTGAAGATCGTCGGCTTGCAGGAAGGCTTCGCTGTTCGCCGTGACCATGGCGCTGGCCGGGAGGGTGAACGCTTCGAAATCCGAGCCGCCCCGCGGGGCTTTGCTGAGCGCGAAGACACGCTTGCCCCTCTCGTTCGCGGGCCTGGCTCCCTTGACGAGTGTCCACGTGGGCGGTTTGCTCGCGATGTTCTCGACGGCCCACCAGTCCTCGGCGCTCCAGGTGAGGACGTCGAGAAGCCCATCGTTGAGCTTGCGGCGTGCAAGGTGCGGCTGCATCAGCTCGCGGATATCCGCTTCGAGAAGCGTCCAATCGGTCTTGTCGGCGACGAGCGATCGGGCGGAAGCGTCCCGTTCCACGCGGACCGAGAATCCGCTTTCGGTCGATGCGCCCTGAGAAGCGGCGAGCGCGATCAGGGTCGGCCCCAGATTCGCGAACGGCTTCTCGCGAACAACGTCGAGCAGGACGATCACCGGCGTACGGCAGGACTTGATGTCGAGCAGGATCTCGCGGACGACGTCGGTGCGCCAGGGGGCGGTTGCCTGGATCGAGAGGACGACGACCGGGGCTTTGCTTTTGGCGCCGGCTTCGAAGGCGTCGCGGATGGCGCGGCTTGCTTTGGCGGAGTCCATCGCGCCGATCTGGATGAGGAACGCGGACTGTCGCTCGGAGGCCTTGGACGGGTCTGGACGCGTGTTGATGGGAGTGGAGGGCGGCGCAGGGGGCGACGTGGAAGGCGACGTGGCGGGATGGGCCGCAGGTTGCGCGGCGCATGCACCGGCGACCAGCCCAGTGAGGATGCACATCAAGGTTCGCATGGAGCCCTCCTCGATGGATGTTATCTTCGTCGGTCCCTGCGTGCGATTCAGGTTCACCAGCCTGTTTACCCGAGGTTTACGCCGAACTCGCCGGGCTCGAAGAAGTGGGCTTCGTTCATGTTGACCGCCAGGGTGATCAGCTGACCGGCGCGGGCGGAGGTGCGGGCACCGACGCGAGCGACGATGGACGGGTGCTTGGGCGTGGAGCAGAAGACGTCGACGGTGTCGCCGAGGGGCTCGGTGACGCGGACGGGCATCGTCATCGTGGCCGGGCCGGCGGTTTCCGTGAACATTTGCGGGCGGACGCCCAAGACGATGGGCTTGCCCAGGACGCCGCCGGAGCGTTCGACGAGGCGCTGGGCACGCTCGGCCGGAACGGGGAACTTGTAGGGTTTGCCGGAGGGGTCGTTTGAGCCTTCGACAAAGACCAAGCCGGCCGATTCACGTTCGAGGGTGCCCTCGAAGAAGTTCATCGGCGGCATCCCGACGAACGCGGCGACGAAGCGGTTGGCGGGCTTGTGGTAGACCTCAAGCGGCGGGCCGGACTGCTGGATGAGGCCGTTGCTCATGACGACGATGCGGTCGCCGAGCGTCATGGCTTCTTCCTGATCGTGCGTGACGTAGATCGTCGTCGTCTTGAGGCGCTGGTGGAGGGCTTTGAGCTCGGCGCGGGTGGTGACGCGGAGCTTGGCGTCCAGGTTGCTCAGCGGCTCGTCGAAGAGGAAGCACTTGGGTTCGCGGACGATGGCGCGACCGACGGCGACGCGCTGGCGCTGGCCGCCGGAGAGAGCTTTGGGCTTGCGATCGAGGAGATTCTCGATGCCGAGCGTGGCGGCGGCGGCGCGGACGCGGCGGTCGATGTCGGCGGAGGGGACCTTGCGAAGCTTGAGCGCAAACGCCATGTTCTGGTAGACGGACATGTGCGGGTAGAGGGCGTAGTTCTGGAAGACCATCGCGATGTCGCGGTCCTTGGGGTGGACGTCGTTGACGACGCGGCCGCCGATGGAGATCTGTCCGTCCGAGATGTCCTCGAGACCGGCGACCATCCGGAGCGTGGTGCTTTTGCCGCAGCCGGAAGGCCCGACAAGCACGATGAATTCGCCGTCAGCGATGTTCAGGTTGAAACCCTTCACCGCTTCGAATCCGTTGGGGTAGGACTTTCGGACGTTCTGGAGCGTGACCTCTGCCATGCCGCCTCGCGTTTCGCCGCAGGGATGTCCGGCGACCGACGCGCCGGGGAGCGAGAGTGTACCCGATCTCCCAATCCGCACAGCCGTCATAACCGCCCGATCGTCCGAGATTGACGGGACGGAGGCAAAAGGAGGCTCCCAAGCGTGTCGATACGCAGGACCGCAAAGGAGTGCGTCTATGGGTCCATCCAATCGAGCGTTCAACCAAGCCAAGTCGATTCTCGGGAAGCTGGACCGCTCCATCGACCAGCTGCGCGAGCAGCGGGCCGCGGGACCGGTGCCGGCCCCGGCCGCTCCGGCCGTTTCCGCCGCTTCGGCGATGTCCCAGCAGATCGGCGGTCGGGCCGAACCGGCGCCCGCCCGTCCGGCTTCGCCCTTCGGTCGGGCGACGCCCCTCCCGCCGCGCTGAAACTGTTGCGGCTGGAACACTGTTCCGGACCGGGCCCCGCGGGTGTTGCGCTACGATGACGCATGCCCGTTCCCGAAGCGTCTCCCGACGCGTCTGCCCCCGCTCCGGCTTGGACCAACGCCGACCTCGCCGCGCCGCACCAGCACGCTGAAAAAGCGGTCAAGGTCCGCGGCATGTTCTCCGCCATCGCGGGGAGCTACGACCTCAATAACCGCGTCCACTCCCTCTGGCAGGACCAGGCTTGGCGCCGGTTCGCCGTCCGCTCCGCCGCCGTCAAGCCCGGAGAAACGGTCCTGGATGTCGCGTGCGGGACCGGTGATCTGACCGAGCTCTTCGCCAAGTCCCCCGCCAGCAAAGTCATCGGTGGGGATTTCACCCCCGCGATGCTCGAGATCGCCCGTGAGAAGCGGAGCGGCCTGACTCCCGAGCAAAGCCGCAAGATCACCTATATGGAAGCGGACGCGATGAACCTCGCGTTCCCGGACGCGAGCTTCGACG
Organism: Phycisphaerales bacterium; assembly: GCA_044347925.1. Lineage (GTDB taxonomy): Bacteria > Planctomycetota > Phycisphaerae > Phycisphaerales > UBA1924 > UBA2396. The sequence continues at coordinate 2,412 of JBIKTT010000036.1, read as the reverse complement.
TGGTCTCGATCGCGTTTGGCATCCGCAACGTGACCGACCCGACGAAAGCGGTCCGCGAATTCGCGCGGGTGCTCAAGCCCGGCGGTCGGCTCATCATTCTCGAGTTCGAGCGGCCGCGATTCGCGCTCATGCGGTGGTTCTACGACTTCTACTGCGGGTGGGTGATGCCGCGCACGGCCACGCTGATCAGCGGGGACAAGAGCGGCGCGTACAAATATCTGCCCCGCTCGGTCGGGACATTCATGAACCGGGCCCAACTCTCGGACCTGTTGCGCACGTCCGGATTTACCGACGTGACGAGCCGCGGCCTGTCGCTTGGGATCTGCGTGTGTTACCGGGGCGTGCGCACCGGTTGAGAGTTGCGCTCTCGGGCCCAAAACTGTGCGAAACGCCGCGAAGTCACGCCCCGTGCGCGCTTATCGGGAGTTCTCCACGACTTTGTTGCGCCGCGACACAGCTTTCCCTGCGCGGCCCCCTCGATTTCACCATCTGTGCGCATGCGGTCCGATGAACCTGTCACAGCGTTGGTGGCGCTAAGCACGGAGGATCCGAGCCTTTCACATATTCTGGTCCGAGCCGCATGGTGGAACAGCGGCCCGGTCGCACCATAAGGACGTGGCGCGAAAATGTTGAACCAGGACTTCTTGGCGGAGCGTTTCTTCGAATCCCTCATCAATGGAAACCGGGCTGAAGCGAGCGATCTTGCTCGGCAGGGCGAGCCGATCTTCGGTGGGCCCCTCGGCGTGGTTTCGGGCCTCTTCTGGCCCATGTACGAACAGCTTGACAAGCTCTTCCGGAGCGATCAACTGAGCGCCATCGCGTTCCAGTTCGCGACCCGCTTGCTGCGGTCGCTGACGGAGCAGTACGCCCTCCGCCTTCCTTCGACGGCCCGGACGGACGCCACCGTGGCGGTCTTCTGCGGCAACAGCGTCGGCGAAGAGCTCGGTGCGCAGATGGCAACGGACATCCTGGTCGCTTCGGGCTGCAACGTCCGCTTCGGTGGCGGCGGGATCGCGGCCGACGAGATCCTGGCGCACGTGCACGAGACGCGGCCGGACGTGCTGGTGATGTTCGCGTCGGCGGCTTCGGACCTTCCGGGCATCCGCATGCTGATGGACAACCTTCGCGAGATCGGGGCATGCCCCAACACGCGTCTGGTCGTGGGCGGCGGGGTCTTCAACCGCGCTCCGGGCTTGGCCGAGGAGATGGGAGCCGAAGCGTGCGTGGGCTCGCCGATCGATCTGGCGGAAGCCGTCCTTGAGGTCCGCCGGACGCCGGCGATCGCTCAGCAGATCGAGCGCAAGCCGGCCGCTGCGGTCCGCCGCCGGGCCGCCTGAGTCCCAGAACCAATCAAGATCCGAACAAAGCCGTGGCCAAACGCCACGGCTTTGTGCTTTTGCACCGGGATAGGCGCATCTTCCTGGCAACCGCCGGGGGGGAGGGGTGGTATTCTGGTGTGGGGAACGGGTGTGCGAGCGAAGCAAATGGTCAAAGCCGAAGAACAACGGTTGATCAGGTTGGCGGCGGCGGGCGATCGGGACTCCGCGCAGGAGTTGATCAAAGCCCACCAGCGGTCGCTCTACGCCTACCTCTACCGGCTTTCGGGCCGCTCGGACGTGGCGGAGGACGTGGCGCAGGACGCGTTTGTGCGCGTGCTGACCAACCTTGACCGGTTCGATCCGCGGTTTCGTTTCTCGACCTGGCTTTTCACCATCGCTCGCCGTTTGTTCCTGAACTTCCGCGAGAAGCGTCGGCCGATGAACGGGTCGGAAGCGATGGGTGCCTGGGGGAGCGAGTCCGGCCGTCCCGAGGGGGGCGTCGTCCGCGCGGAAAGCAATCTCGTCGCGAAGGATGCGCTGCAGCGGGCCCTGATGGGCCTTTCGCTGGATCAGCGAGAAGTGATGGTCCTTTTCCATCAGCTTGACTGGCCGATCTGGCTGATCGCCGAGCATCTGGGGATGCCCGAGGGCACGGTGAAGAGTCATCTGCACCGCGGCCGTCGCCGGCTTCGCGAAGTGCTGGCGGCCAAGACCGTGGTCACGACCGAGCAGACGCTTGAGGAGGCCTGGCTGTGAGCGCCTCCTCCAACGATCGATCCAGAAAGGACCGTGCGGGCCGGGACTACACCGAGTTCGGATTCCGCGAGCTCGGCGCTGATGATGCGCTCGACCGGTACTTCGACAAGGAAATCACCCGCGAGTCCGCGGTGTTCCGCGCGGCGTTCGTCAAGCGCGACTTCCGTACGCAGGTGGACGAGACCGAAGCGATGATCGGTGAGCTTCGCAAGCCGATGCGGACGCCGGATCTTTCGAGCGCGATTCTGGACGCGGTGGACGCTCGCAAAGCGTTTGTCGCCTCGCGGACGCGGCGGGTGGTCACGCTCGGCCGCCTGGCCGTGGCGGCCAGCGTTCT
>JBIKTT010000529.1:0-2667 GCA_044347925.1 Phycisphaerales bacterium | reverse complement strand
TGGCTTCGGCGGCGGCGGGAAAGGAGACGCTGCTGATGCCCCAGACTCCGCGGAGCTTGGGGTACGCGGCGATCATGTCCTTGGTGGCTTGGAACGCGACGGGCTGCTTCTCGTCGGAGGGCTTGATCTCGACGAGGTTGAGTGTGGGGTAGGTCTTGAGGCGTTCCTTCATGAACGAGATCCACTCGTTCTGATTGGCCGCAGTGAGGGAAGCGGTGACGATGGCGAAGTCGCCCGCGGCTTTCTCGGGACCGCCGAGGTCCTTGACCATGGTGTCGACGAGGGCGAAGCCGATCTCCTGCGAGGTGGCTTGGCTGACCATGAAGGAGCGTGCGTCGGTGTCGCCGTCGGCGTCCCAGGTGATGACGTGGATGCCCTTGGCGCGAGCGGCTTTCATCGCCGGAGCGAGCACGCTCGGGTCGTTGGGGCTGACGGCGATGACGTCAAAGCCTTGGGCGGTCCAGCGCTCGATCATGGAAGCGGCTTTCTCGGCCGAGCCGTCGGTTGGGCCGTCGTAGACGAGCTCGATGCCGAGTTCCTTGGCGGCTTCCTCGGCTCCTTTGGCGCAGGAGGTGAAGTACGGGACGCCTTTCTTCTTGGGAAGCAGGCCGACCTTGAGCGGCTTGCCCGAAGCGGGTCCGGCCGCCGGCTTGTCCGAGGGCTTGGGTGCCGGAGCGCCGGGCTTGTTGTCGCACGCAGCCAGCGCGAAAGCCGAGCCCAGCGCGAGCGAGAGGAAAATCCGGCGGGCAAAGCGACCGAGACAAGCGTGATTCATGGTGATTTCCTCTGGGGAAAGAGCGCACGGAAGCGGATCTGGGAAGCCAGGACGCTTGCGATCAGCACCGCGCCCAGCACGATCAAGATGAGATCGTCACTGTACCCGCGCCACGCGGCAAATTGGCGGATCTCGTGGAGAAGCACAACGCCGAGCATCACGCCTCCGACGCCACCCTTGCCGCCCGCGAGGCTGACGCCCCCCAGCACGCACGCGGTGATGACCTCAAGCTCGATCCCCACGCCGATGTCGGCTTTCGCCGTGTTGCGCCGGGCGATAAACAGGCAAGCGGCGAGGCCGGAAGCGGCTCCGGCCAGCGTGTAGGCAGCGAGCTTGAGACGATCGACCGCGAGGCCGCAGTATCGCGCCGCGGTCTCGTTCACGCCGGTCGCCCGCAGAGCTAGGCCGCTTGAGGTTCGGGCAAGCGCGAAGATCACCAGCATGGCCGCCGCGAGCGCCGGGATCAGCACGACGGGCACCCCGAGCAGACGCTGCGTGCCGAGATCGGTCCAGCTCGCGGGAAACCCCGAGATCGGCCGCCCGCCGCTGATGCCCAGCGCGAGCCCGCGGAACAGAGCGAGCGTCGCGAGCGTGACCACCAGCGGGTGGACGCGGCCCCGCGTGATGAACAGGCCGTTGACCATCCCGCACGCCGCGCCCGTTGCGAGCGCCGCCGTCGCCGCGACAAGCGGGGGAGCCCCGGCTTCGTGAGCCAGCCCCGCCGCGACCGCCGCAAGCGCCATGGCCGAACCCACGGAGAGATCGATCCCTCCCGTCAGGAGGATCAGCGTCATCGCGACCGCGAGAAGCCCGACCTCTGCGAGCTGCGGAGCAAGCTGCGCCTGGGTGCTCACGGTCATGAACTCGGGCGAGACCCAGCGGGCCCATGCCAGCACGGCGAGCAGCAGAACCGCCAATCCCCACGGCGGTGAGCTTCTCACGGCGGCGTGATCAAGCGAGGGAGCGGCTTTGGACGCGTTGGAGCGGTCGAGCGCGACCGCGAGGAGGATGCACGCGCCGTGGATGGCTTGCTCCCACGATGCGATGCCCGCCCCATTGCCCGCGCCGGACCCCTCAGGCGAGAACGCTCGGGGCACGTAGATCAGCGCGGGACGGACAAGCCCCAGCAGCGCCGCCGCCGCCGCGACGCCCACAAGCGACCCACGCCCTCCCGAAATCGAGACCCCGCCCACGACGATCGCCGTCACCGCCGCAAGCTCAAGTCCGGCACCGAGTCCGGATTCGACGACCGAGAGCTGCGGCACGCTGAAGACGACTGCGACACCGACCAAAGCCCCCGACATCGCAAACGCGGCAAGCTTGACGAGCTTGGTGTTGACGCGGGCGAACCGCGCCGCCACCGGTGAATCCCCGGTCGCGTACAGGTGAACGCCAAGCCGCGTGCGCCGCGTCAGCCTCCACCCCGCGAAGACCACCGCCGCCGCTACCCACGCCGAGGTCGGCAGGTTCCCGATCGAGCCCGTGCCCAGCACGCGAAGCCCCGGCGGAAGATCCGTCACCCATTCCCCGCTCAGGATCTGCTCTGTCACCCCGCGAAGGACCGACATCGTGCCCAGCGTCGCGACGATCGACGGGATTCGCCCGTACACCGTGAGTACGCCGTTGATCCCGCCCGCCAGAGCCCCGGCCGCGATCACCAGTCCCACGGACGGAACGACCGGCCAGCCCGCGTGACTCGGCGACGCCAGAACCGCGAGCAGCGCCGCGAGCGTGCCGTAGAGCGATCCCACGGAGATGTCGATCTCCCCGGCCAGCACCACCAACCCCAAGCCGATCGCGATGATCACGATCGGCGCGATCGAGGAGAGAAAGCCGGTCAGGCTTGCCAGCGAGAAGAACGCCGGGTTGAGAAGCCCGATCCCCAAGACCAC
>JBIKTT010000528.1:0-2669 GCA_044347925.1 Phycisphaerales bacterium | reverse complement strand
TCGCCAAAGCCCGCTACGGCTCCTCGCGCCTGCACACCGCCATCGCCCGGGCCAACCCGATGAAGGACCCCCGCCGGCTCAAGCCCGGCGACCAGATCCGCCTCCCGAAAGACCCGACCAACATCCAAGGCAAGCCCGCGCCATCCGGCCCGACCCCCTCCGGCCAGCCCGCGAGCGGCACGCCGAACCTCACCGAATACCTCGTCGTGAAGGGTGACACACTTTCGGGCATCGCCCAGAAGGTCTGGGGCTCAAGCAAGGACTGGCAAGCGATCGTGGAAGCCAACCGCTCGCTCCTCCCCGACGAGAACGCCCTCCGTCCGGGCATGAAGCTCCGCATCCCCGCCAAGCCGCAGTGATCGCTCCCGCCGGTGAGTCGGCCCGCCCGACGGGCGCCCCCACCCGGCAACCGCCACTCCCTACAGTCGGCGGATGAAGACCCACCGCCACGAGCGCTCGCGCACCCCCGCCAAGGAAAAGCACAAGCCGCGCCCGCTCTACGTCATCACCGGCGGCGCCGGTTTCGTCGGTTCCAATCTCGCCGCGGCCCTCGTCGCGCGCGACCCCGACACCGAGCTCATCATCATCGACGACTTCCGCTCGGGCTCCTTCGCCAACATCGTCGAAGCCTTCGATCGCCAGGACCTCCCGCCCTTCTCCGGCGTCGTCCTGCCCATCGCCATCGAGGACTTTGAGTTCGAAGCTCTCCTCGAAACCGCCGACATCGACGCGTTCTTCCACCTGGGCGCCATCACCGACACGACCGTCGCCGATGAAGCCGAGATGCTCGCCGTCAACACGACGCCGATGATGGCTCTGATGCACGCGTGCGTCAGCAAGGACGTCCCGCTCGTCTACGCGAGCAGCGCCGCCGTCTACGGCACGCCCCCGCAGGCCGCGTCCCGCAAAGCCTTCCCCCTCGACGCGGCCGGCTCGCCGAACAACGTCTACGGGTTCAGCAAGTGGCTGATGGAGTGCGACCACCGCCGCCTCGCCGCGACCCTGCCGTCACCGCCGCATGTCGTCGGCCTCCGCTACTTCAATGTCTTCGGCCCCGGCGAAAGCCGCAAGGGCAAGATGGCTTCGATGGTCTATCAGCTCGCCACCCGCATGCTCCGCGGCGAAGCCCCGCGTCTCTTCCGCGACGGCTCGCACGCCCGCGACCAGGTCCACGTCGACGACGTCGTCGCCTGCACGATGGCCGCGGCGGGCCTGGGCGGCAAGCCCTTGCCGACCCCCGGCGTCTACAACGTCGGAAGCGGCGTCGCGACCTCGTTCAACGACATCATCGCCGCGTTGCGGCCCGCGCTGGGGCTTGGAAAGAACGACCTCCCCACTGAGTACTTCGACATGCCCGCGGACATCCGCAAGTTCTATCAGGACTACACCTGCGCGGACGTCTCGGCGAACAAAGCGGGTCTGGGCTGGGAGCCCTCGATCAGGCCCGCCGACGGCATCGCTTCCTACGCCGCGCAGCTCAAAGCCGCGCTCAAGAACTGACCCGTTCGCTCTTTCGTATCGCGCCAAGCAGCATCATGCCCGTCGCTCGCTGAGCATCGCCGCCCGCCCGGAGCAGGAGCTTCGTTCGCGCGTCGGCTTTCACGCCCGACGCTTCGCACAACCTGCTCAGAAGCCGGTCGTACGGATCGCTCGAGCGCGTCAGCCGCCGGCGAAGCGTCGCCCCCGCCAGAACCACAAGCACCGCGACGCCCGCCCAGAGAGCCCACGCGGGCCACCAGACGGGCGCCTCCGGCGCGATCCGCTCGCCATCCTCGTAGATCAGCCGGATCGGACCTTCCGCAAGCAAACCCATCATGCCGCCTCCCGCTGAACGCTGACGCTTCCCGCGTACCGCCGGGCCGCATCGGCCAGCCGCGCCCGCACGCGCGCATCGCTTTCGGCTCCAAGCCTCCGCTCAACCAGCGCCGCCGCCGCACCGGGATCGACGACACCCGCGACACGCGACACAAGCCAAGCCGCCGCCAGCCGGTGTGTTTGCTCGTCGCGATCGCTCATCTCGATCAGCTCCGCAACCAGCGAAGCCGCCGGGAGCAGGCCGGCGACGGCAAGCCGCCGCAGCACGCTCGCCCGAACACGGTGGTTCGCGTCGCTCTTGAGTTCCATCAGTGATCCGGCGTGCTCAGCCGCGATGGCTTCCGCCGCGTTGGACCGCACCCGTGGGTCCGCCGCGTGCAGACACGCGCGAGCCGCGTCCGAGTCGTCCAGACACGCGACCGCCGTCGCCGTCAGCTTGGCCGCGTCGCTCCCCGGCTCGCTCGCCGGATCGATGACGCGAGAAGCGACATCGGCCACTCGCTCGGCAAGTCCGACGCGTCGTGCGAGTTTGAGGAGCGTCACCCGCTCGCGGGCGTCCGCCGCTTCCCACCGCCGCTTCCATTCGCGTTCCATCGCGGCCGGCTCGCGCATCGCGCGACGCCTGAGGCCGAGGATCGCGTCCGAACGATCGATCCAACTGAGGCCGAGTTTGGCGAGCTCGTCCGCGGCGATCGTCCGCACAGCCGGGTGCTCACTCTGCACGAGTGCCGGCCACGGGCCGGACTCGCCGCACGCGGCCAAAGCCGCCGATCTCGCGAGCCCGGCATCACGGTCGAACGCGTAATCGATCGCCGTCCGCCGGGGCGTCGCCCGCCACGCGGTGAATCGCACCA
>JBIKTT010000526.1:0-2671 GCA_044347925.1 Phycisphaerales bacterium | reverse complement strand
CGCGCGTGCTCATCCAGCACCTGCTCGCGTACGAAGCGATGTTCGGTGTGCTCGGCGACATGCCCGGCGGAGACGAAGAATGACCCCGCCCACCGCGGTTTCGCCCCATCGCACCGTTTCCGAAGCCGACGCTCCGCTCCGCATTCTCATGCTCGGGTGGGAGTTCCCGCCGTTCATCGCGGGCGGCCTCGGCGTCGCGTGTTACGGGCTGACGAAAGCTCTGGATCAGCTCGGGCACAAGGTGATCTTCGTGCTGCCGCGGCCTGTGGACAGATCCCACGCGTCGCACGTGCGGCTTCTGAGCCCGGATGCGCCGCGCGGCTCGCGGGTTGGTCCCGGACGGACGCGGCCAGGCTCGCGCATCTCGCGAACCACCGAAGGCGGCATGGTGGTCGACGGCTTCGAGCAAGCCGAGTTCCACGAGCTTCCCTCGACGTTCTCGCATCCGTATCCGTCGTTCAACCCGGCGGTGGGCAATTTCGAGATGCCCGCCACGCCTTCGGAGTCGGTCGACTCTTCGCAAGAAGCGGTGCCGGGGGCAACGACCGCTTCAGCCGGAACGCCGGTGCCCGCGCTCGCCAACCTGTCGCAGCCCGCGTCGAATGCGTCGACGGGCATGCATCTGGGATCGGGCGGCGGCGCGGGGCACGGGTACGGCTCGGACCTGTTCGGTGACGCCGAGCGGTACGCTCGGTTGTGCGTGGCGCTCGCGCTGCACGAGGATTTCGACGTCATCCACGCGCACGACTGGCTGACGTACCCGGCGGGCGCGGCGGTGGCGAAGGTCACGGGCAAGCCGCTTGTGGTGCATGTGCACTCGACCGAGCATGACCGTTCCGGCGACAACATCAACCGCGCGTGCTTTGACATCGAGCGGGCCGGGATGCTCGCGGCCGATCGTGTGCTCGCGGTGAGTGAACTGACCAAGTCGATCTGCGTCAAGAAGTACTCGATCGATCCGGCGAAGATCGACGTCGTGTACAACGGCATCGATCGCGTCGAGCAGCAGCCGCCGGCGGGCGTCGAGATCGAGCCCGGGGACAAGATCGTCCTGTTCCTCGGCCGCATCACGATGCAGAAGGGGCCGGAGTATTTCATCGCGGCGGCCAAGCGCGTGCTTGAGAAGATGGACAACGTCAAGTTCATCGTCGCGGGCTCGGGCGATATGGCGCTGCGAATGGTTGAGCTCGCGGCGGCGATGGGGATCGGCCACAAGGTGCTTTTCACCGGGTTCCTCCGCGGCAAGGACGTTGACCGCGTCTTCGCGCTCGCCGACTGCTACGTCATGCCGAGCGTGTCCGAGCCCTTCGGCTTGGCTGCGCTCGAAGCCATCCACCACGACGTCCCGGTGATCCTGAGCAAGACCGCCGGAGCGGCCGAGGTGCTGACGCACGTCCTGAAGGTCGACTTCTGGGACACCGACGAGATGGCCAACAAGATCGTCGCGGTACTCAAGTACCCGCCGCTTTCGCAGACCCTCCGCGAGCACGGCCGGTTTGAACTGCGGCGACTGACATGGGGCGGAGCCGCGGAGAAGTGCGTCAAGAGCTATCGGGCGGCGATGGACACGGCACCGGTCGCGTAAAGCAACGAGCCCCGAGCGCCAGCGAGCGGGCTGGGCTTTGTGACTACTTCGCCCGGAGAATCATCTTCATCAAACGATCGCGGATTGTCTCGTCTGCCGGTCCGTTGCGTGGTGAAGGCCGAACAAAGGTGAACCCTGAAGGATCGCAGATTTCGGAGTATTCCAGATGCTGAGCGCTTTCCTTGTTCGTGGCGTGGGCGTGGTTGCGGCGGCGATCACCGCGTCCTCCATCGCCCAAACTGCCCAGCCCGAAACCAAGCCCGCGCCGGCGGCTACGCCGGCACCGGAAGCCAAGCCCGATCCAAAGCTTCTCCCGTGGCGGGATCGCGTCCCCCCGCGCCGCATCGGCGGGTGCTTCGGGTATCTCGTCAGCGTCGACCGTGGACTGGAACTCGTTCTGGAAGCCCATCCGGAATTCGCGACCCGCGTTGAAGAGATCAAGAAGCGTCGCCAAAAGTGGCTCGGCGGCGGGCGGGACGAGGTCATCGCGCTCTTCCGAAAGATGAACGTCGATACGGAGGAAGTCGCTCGCAAGGTCAACACTCCGGAGCAGGACGCCAAGCTGAGAGAATTGATCAAAGCCGACGTCAACTCGGTTCTTGAGAATTGGGGCTTCTTCGAGCGGGTGCAAGGCACGATGGACCCGGTCGCGCTTCTCTACTCGCTCAACGCCGAGCACGAAACCGACCCCGCCCTGGCGCTCCGAGAGAAGCTCCTGACCCCGTGGTCCGGCACCGCCGCCGGACCGACCGAGACGCTCTCCGTCGATGTCGAACTGCCACTTGGCTGGGGACCTGGCCCCGCTCCAAGCGGCAACATCGTCATGCGAATGGCCAGTACCGCCGGACTCGGCAACGCCCTCATCAGCGTCTTCGCCGAGCCCTCTCCCGGAAAGCTCACGCCAGAGCAGGAAGCCACGTTCTGGAACCTCATGAAATCCAAGGAACCCTACGAGAAGAAGCCTGGGTTCCGTGTTCTGGAGATCGTCGAAACCAAGGTGCAGGATCGCAAAGCCGTCCAGCTCACCGGTGAGACTGCGTCCAAGACCAAGACGACCGCCTCCCGAGGCATCATGCGGCAAGTCGT
>JBIKTT010000527.1:0-2671 GCA_044347925.1 Phycisphaerales bacterium | reverse complement strand
GACCAGATCCTCCGGGAAACTCGCTCCGACAACCGTCACGCCATTCCCAAGCGCGACCGACTCGCATCCAAGCCACCGAACGCCTCCGACCCGCTTCGCCCGCTCGACGAGGCCCGCTCCATCATGGTTCCCGAAGATCCCAAAGACCCCAAGCCGTCCGCGAAGCATCGGCGCCAGCCGCTCAAGCATCCCGACTGCCGCTTGGTCGTCCTTGGGATGGTCCCCGTAATCCCCGGTCATCGCGACCAGGTCCACATCGTGGTGGGGGAGCCAGGCTTCCAGTCGTTTGAGCACGCCCGGCCACGCCGGCCCGCCCAGGAGCGGCTTCCTGATGTGAAAGTCCGACAGGTGCAGAATGGTCATCCCTTCGGCTTCGGCCGGAACCGCCGGGTGCACGATCTCGTACTGTTCGATCAGGCCCCCGGCCTCGGCAAAGGTGGCTGGAACGGCTTGGGACCGGGCTCGCGACCCCTCCGGGTTGCCGCTGGCGGCGGAATCTGGTAGAGTCCCCGTCCTATGATCGGGGCCCGGGCGGATACCGACCGGAACCCTGCCCGCTGACTCGTCCCTGCCTGCCTGTTTCCCGCTCGAATTGGAGTTTCCCATGGCCAAGATGTTCTACTCCCTCGAAGAAGCCGCCGCCAAGCTCGGCAAGTCGTCCGACGCCTTGCAGGCGATGATCGACCGGCGCGAACTCGAGGTCTTCCGCGATCGCGACCGCACCCTCCTCAAAGCCGAGCAGGTCGACCTGCTCGCCGGTGGCAAGGGCGGCGGTGACGATATCAAGCTCGCCGACTCGGGCGAACTCGAAGCCATCTCCCTCGCTTCTTCCGGCTCCGGCGCCGCCATGGCCGCCGACCCCAAGGAACAGACCGGCGTCAGCATCTTCGACCTTGCCGGCGATGCGTCCGACGACTCCGACCCCTCGGCCGTCACCCGCATCCAGCAGTCCAACTCGATCCTCACACAGGATCCGGGCAAGTCCGGTTCCGGCCTCATGGACCTCACCCGCGGTGACATCGACGAGACCGCTCTGGGCTTGACGAACCTCGAAGCCGCGTACTCCGGCTCGGGCTCGGCGGACCAGTCCCGCATCGGCTCGATGGCTCCCGAAGCCGCGACCGGCGGCGGCGGGCTCTTCGAAGGCAACGCCGCGGCCGAAGCTGCGGCGATGACCCCCGCGATGGTCGCCGCATACGCCGAGCCGTACGACGGCCCCGGCTCGGGCCTGGTGGCGGGTCTTTGCTTGGGCGCGATCGTTGCTCTGGCTCTCACCACGTTCGGCCTGCTGGTCGCGATGACCGGTTCGGGCGCGGGCGCGATCCTGCAGCTCATGGGCGACAACCTCTGGGCGTTTGTCGGTGGTTTCCTTGGGTTCGCGCTCATCGCCGGGCTTATCGGCTTCCTGATGGGCAAGCGTTCCTGATCCGATCCGTCAGAAAGACGACAATCAAGCGAGCCCCTCCCGAGTTTGGGAGGGGCTTTTTTACGCAATCTGCTCGGTGATGGGTGATCTCGCGGCACGCGACTCAAGCGATGCACCGTCTGCGGACGAAAAAAAAGACGGCGAGGTGCCCATGCACTCTCGCCGCCAATCCGGGGCAGAAACTTCAGTTGTCCAGCGATCCTTGGCGGCACCGCGAACTAGGGTGTTTACCCTAAACACTATCGGCAACATCGCGGCTCGAAGTTGAGCTTGTTCAAACAGGAATCGCGAATCTCTTCGATTCGATGGTTCTCCGGTCAGAAAACCACGTCGCAACATCCGAGAACTCCCGCCACGACGCTCACGATGCCGTTGATCGTGAAGAAAGCCATGTCGAGACCGGCCTGGCCGCGGCGTGCGAGCACCACGTGTTCAAGCGCGAGAAGTGCGCACACCAAGCCAACACCCGCTCCGAACACCGCGCCAAATCGCGCATCACGCGACCATGCCGCCCACAAGCACCCCGCCGCGGCGATGTGCAGTACGCGTGAGATCCAAAGAGCAGGGCGGACACCGAGCGATGCCGGCATGCTCGAAAGCCCGCGAGCGCGGTCAAAGCTCACATCCTGCAGGGCATAGATCACATCAAACCCCGCGACCCAGCAGAGCACGAACCCGGCGATCCACGGCAGGGCCGCAACCACGCTTCCCACTTCCTCTGATCCCAGTGCAGGAAGGCCGAGCGTGCCGGGGTCGACCGCGATCGCAGCCGCGAGCGGTGCGGCGGCGAGCGAGCTTCCCAGCACGACGTGGCAAAGCCACGTGAACCGCTTGGTGTAGGAATAGAACGCGATCCACGCGAGCACGGGGCCCGAGAGGATCAGCGGCCACCAGTTCCCCGCCGCCAGTCCGAAAACGCTCGTCGTCGCGACAAAGCACAACGCCGAGCCCCAAGCCCATCGCCAGCCGTCGCGGGCGCTCATCGCACCGGCCGCGAAGACCCGCTTGGACGTGCGGGCGTTCTCCGCGTCGATGTTGCGATCGGCGAGCCGGTTCACGAGCATCGCCCACGTGCGGGCCGTGACCATGCACGCTACCACCGCCGCGAACATCCACAGAGCCGTCCCCGCCGCACGGTCCTTCGGCCACGCCATGCACGCTGCGAGCACCGCGAAAGGCAGTGCGAACACCGAGTGCGAGAGCTTGATGTCGCGAGCGACCAGAGCGAGCTGCGACGGGCGAGAT
>JBIKTT010000525.1:0-2674 GCA_044347925.1 Phycisphaerales bacterium | reverse complement strand
AACTGGCAGACGCCGCTACTCGAGATGCCGCAGTGGCCGGCGGCGAGAAACTGCTTGTTGACGTCGTTGATGAGCCACGCGGTGCAGCCCGAGGGCAGGTAGCGGGCGACCTTGGGATCGTTCGAGAGGGCGCGGTCGTCGGTGGGACCGCAGATCGAGCGGGTGGCGAAAGGAGGCTCACCCGCGACTGCTTCGGCGATCACGACGCGGCTTGGGCCAAACTCGGCACTCCCGCCGCCGCCGAGGAGCTCGACGAAGACGGCTTCCCCGTTGAAGTAGGCGGAGGTATTGCTCCAGCGACGGGCGCTCTCGGCGTCGAGCACCTGAACCGCGCCGTCCTCCATCGAGGTCAGGCGGAGCACCGCGGCGTCATCCCGGGCCGGATCGCCGGTGAGCACGAGCTCGCTGAACGAAAGCCGGAGCCAGCGAGCGCCGGAGATGAACACCGTGCCGCTCCAGAGGACCTCTCGTCCCTCGTTTGCGGAGGGCGAATCGTGCCAGCCGGAATCCAGGCCGACAGGCTCGGTCCTGCTGGGCGGGGGCTCGAGGTCGCGCGGCGTCTGGGCCTGGGCGGACCATGCCGTGCCGGCCAGTAAAGCGATCGCCACCCGAATGTTCCGATCCCTGCGCATGGAGCCATCCTCCGCCGCGACGCACACGGCACCTGTTCAGCATACTCGCGAATTCAAGGACCGCCAAGGCGGATCGCTCGCGTTCGGCAGGCCCGTCGGGCCTGCGCCGTCTATTCGGCCCAGGTGCCGTACAGGTTTCGAATCCGTGGTGATTCAGAACGCCCGTTTGGTCGGGTTGGCGATGGCGTTGTCACGTCCGCAAACAAGAATGTCGGCGATCTCGACGGCTTCGGCGAAGCTCTCCGAAGCCAGTTTCACGTCGGCGGACCAGTCGGGCACCTGCCCGCGTTCAAGATGCTCGACGGTCGGGACGGCGTCGCCGCAGACCAGCCCTGTGAACCGGGGGTGTTCGAGGAGAAGGCCCGTCAGGCCGGGCGTGACCCCGGGCATCGGGAAGGGGACGACGCGGTCGGCGAGCCGCTCGGGCGCGGGCTTGCAGCGCTGGAGGACGGCGATGCTGGTTTCGAGGACTTTGCGCACGTCGGCGTCAACGCCTTCTTCGGCGAGCTTGCCGAGTTGGCGTGCGAGGGGGATGCCGACGGCTTCGCGTTCGGCTTCTCCGATCCACCAGTCGGCGGTGCGGAACGCGAGGATCCCGCGGCGAGTATCGGGCGAGAAGCTGGTGAGGAAGACGTCGGTGATCTCGGAGACGCGGAGGCCAGATCGCTCGTTGAGAGCGGCGATGATCGCGGCTTCGGGCAGGCCCGGATCGACGAGGATCTTGCGCTTTCCGGCGGTGATCAGGGTGCAGGTCGCGTGGCCGGTGCGCACGGGCACCTTTTCGCCCCAGAACGGATGCTGAGAGAGAGCGCCGATCGAGATCACCCGGAATTCCATGCCGGGATCGTAACGCTCCGCCCTCGGCGGGGAATCGGACCGATCACTTCACGGAGACACCCGCGGGCAGGACGACGTCCGCTCGACGGGCGGGCGGGGTGACGCTGAGCTTCTCGATCACGCCGCTTCGGTAGACGCACTCGACGACGGTCTGCCCGGGAGCGTGAAGCTTGAACGAGACGTTCCAGTCCTTCGGCCACGTCGGGAGCAGCAGGATGCGGCCGGAAACGGGGTCGGACTGCATCAGCATGAGCTGCGTCTGGGTCAGGATGTTGGATCCGTGGCACTGGTCGGGGAGCCAGTCAAAGTTGGGGCCCCACATGGCCGGGAAGCGGTGCTTGGGGTTGCTGTTGCGGACGCGGGCGAGAAGCTGGTCGCGTGCTTCATCGACGAGGCCAAGCTTGGCGGCGAAAAGGCCGTCCTGCGTCCAGCCGACCACGGCTTTGTCGACACGGGCGCGGTACGCGGCGATAGCGAGGTCGAGGTTGGGCTTGCCGAGGGCGTACTGGTTGAAAGGCCAGAGCGGGTAAAGCTCTGCGGTTTCGCAGTTGCTTCGCTGGTTCTTGAACTTCTCGGCGGGGGCGGCCATTTTGGTGCCGTTCTGCTCCCAGACGGGGAGGGCCGGCGTCGCGTCCTTCACGCGCTTCCAGAGGGCGCGATCCTCGGGGGTGCCGACGTCCTTGGGCAGCGCGAGAAGCTGGTCGCAGATCGTGTGCAGACCGCCGACCACCGGAGCGTCGTTCACCACGTCGTGCCAGTACGTCTCGGCCGCTTGGGTCGGGTTGACGATGAGCTTGCCCTTGTCGTCGCGCTTGAAGCGGGTATCAAAGTAGAGAAGCGTCTCGCGGGCCATCGGGAGGGCACGCTCGTTCAAGAACTTCGCATCACCGGTGTACGCGGCGCGGTCGAGCATGAGCTGCGTCAGTTCAAGCGACTGGTTCCACGCCCACTGCCACCACGGGCAGGGAGAGATGTCGCCGATGGCGAGGCCGTCTCGCTTCCAGCCATAATCGCCGTTTCCGTAGGTGCCGAAGGTGGTGATGGTTTCGGGCCAGTAGACGCCCTGGGCTCCGTAGTAAAGCGTGGTGCGGGCTTTGGACCCGGGAAGGACGTTCTCGTGGAATCGGAAGAGCGGCTCCATCATCTCGGTGTCGCCGGACGCGAGCATGGAGTAATACGGCAAGCGGGTGTTCTGCCACCAGAAG
>JBIKTT010000524.1:0-2682 GCA_044347925.1 Phycisphaerales bacterium | reverse complement strand
TCGCCGAACTGACCTTCCCAGATCACCAGAGCGTGCGGGTTCGCTCTCGAATACCCGTAGTCAAAGCCCATGACCGAGTACTCGCTGAGCGGGCTGTCCCACGCGTCGAGCTTGGCCTGCTTGTCGGTGATGTTGTTGAGGAGCGTCGTGCGCACGCCCGTCTTCTCGTCGCGAAGGACCGCGTGACGCGAGGTGAACGTGCCGCGACGGCTGTCCTGCCCGCTGAGGCGGATCGGCGTCCCCTCCAGCAGAAGCGTGCCGAACGCGATCATCTCCGAGTCCGCGTGGTTGAGCTTCTTCGTCGTCGGCAGGTTCCCGCGGCTTTCGAGCAAGCCCTTGAGCTTGGGGTGCGGGTTAAACCCTTCCGGCACGCGGCCGAGCGCGGCGCACACCTTCTCGATCGTCTTGAGGTCCACCGCCGTCTTGGGCGAAGCGAACGTGTACGCGCCGGTGAAGCCCTTCCAGCGTCCCTCGCCGGGGGGCGAGACGGGGTTGACGGGCTTGGAGCGGACCGCGTCCTGGGCTTTGTCCAGGACCGCGATCTCCGCTTCGACCATGCTTTCGGCTTCGGCGGCGCTGACAACGCCGGAAGCGGCGAGTCTGGCCGCGTAGACCGCCCGCGTGCCCGGGTGGCTGCGGATCTTCGCGTACATCTCCGGCTGGGTGTAGCTCGGCTCGTCCTGCTCGTTGTGGCCGTGACGGCGGAAGCAGACCAGGTCGACCCACACATCCTTGCCGAACTGCTGGCGATACTCGACCGCCATCAACGCGGCGCGGACACACGCTTCCGGGTCGTCCCCGTTCACGTGAAGCACCGGCGATCCGATCACCTTCGCCAGATCCGTGCAGTACTCCGACGAGCGGTCATCGCTCACCTCGGTCGTAAAGCCGATCTGGTTGTTGATGACGAGATGAACCGTCCCGCCGACGTGGTACCCCTCGAGATACGCCATGTTGACGCACTCGGCGACCACGCCTTGCCCGATCACGGCGGCGTCGCCGTGGATGAGCAGCGCGGCGACCTCGCGTCGGCCCTCGCGGCCGTCGGCTTTCGCCCCGTCCTGCCGAGCCCGCGCGCGGCCCATCACCAGCGCGTTGACGGCTTCGAGGTGGCTTGGGTTGTTGAGCATCGAGAGGTGCACGTTGCCCGCCGAAGTCGGCAGGTCGAACGAATACCCGCGGTGATACTTGACGTCGCCGCCGCCTTGGTCGGCGCCCTCGGACCAGGAGTCCTCAAACTCCGTGATCAGACGCTCTGTGTCCTTGCCGAGATAGTGCCGCAGAACGTTGAGTCGGCCGCGGTGGGCCATGCCGACGATCACCTCGCGGAGGCCAAGCTCGCCGCCCCGCTCGGTCATCAGCCGAAGCATCGGAATCAGCGATTCCGCGCCCTCGAGGCTGAACCGCTTCTTGCCCTGGTAACGCTTGCCAAGCCAGCGCTCAAACGTCTCGGAAACCGTCAGGTGCTTGAGGATCGTCTTGCCGTCGGCCGCCGCCGGGGCGCTCTCCTCGAATCGCGTGCGGAACCACTCCCGCTCCTCGTGCGTCGTGCAGTGCATGTACTCGGCGCCGATCGTGCCGCAGTACGCCGCCCGGAACGAGGCGATCACTTCGCGGAGGGTCTTGCCCGACTGCGTCCGGCGGTCCATATCCGCTTCCGCGATCTGCCCGAGCACGGTCTTGATCGGGGTCGCTTCCGGGCGCGTCGAGCCCAGCGGGTCAAGCTTGGCTTCGGCGTGGCCATGGCGACGAAACGCCACTGCGACGCGCTCGGCGTGGAGGTCCGCGCTGTTCGCGGTCCCGGCCGTCGCGCCCGAGGGGCGATCGCAGCCAAGATCAAACCCCTGAAGGAAAGCTCGCAGGTCCGCGGGGATCGAAGCCGGGTCCGCTTTGTACTTCTCGTACATCGCGTCCAGATACTCCGCGCTCCACCCGTTCACCGCTCCGGACACCGCTCGCACTGTTGATTCGGCGCTCATACGTCAATCCCGGCCCCGCTCACCCTTGTAAAGTCCATTCATGGACCAATCAGAATCCGACCTTGCCGCGATCGCGCGGCCTGTTCACGGGGCAAAATCCTAGGCCTGTCCATCGGCTCTCCCCCACCGGGCCCGTCAATTCGGGGCACCCATCGCAGCAGGGGCCGGGGCGGGGTCTGACAGGATCACCCGTGGTGCGGGGGTGTCGGTCAGGTCCGCGAGGGTCTTTCCACGCACCCCGACCAGCCTGGACTCGCGAGCGGCTTGGAGCAGGTCCGCGTGGGGGCTGCGCTCGGCACCCTCCCAGAGCGGGTCGCCGGCGGTCACGATCTCCTCGCCGCGGATCGCTTCGGGGGGCCGGCTGAGCGCGAACGCCCGGTCGCCATCATCGCCGGTCGCGATGCGGTGCACCAGCCCCGCACCCGCCAGGCGTTGAAGCACGTCGAGGGTGACCGGCTCGGTCAGCGCGAACTCCGCCGCCAGCTCGGAAGCGACCGACGGACGCCCTTCGCGGAACCGCCGCGCCATCACGATCATCACCGGAAGCCCGACGCCAAGCCCGCCATCCACCAGCGACGGGCCCGCGGGCGCGGTGTTCAGGAATCGCTTCCAGAAGCTGTCACCTTCCTCACGCACCTCCCAGAACATCTGCAAGCTGAACGAAAGCTGCAGGCCGGAGAGCACGATCATCCACGTCACATAG
>JBIKTT010000523.1:0-2689 GCA_044347925.1 Phycisphaerales bacterium | reverse complement strand
CAAGCCCCGCCACCGCCGCGAACGCCGCCGTCGCAAGCCACCTCGAGACGGGACCAAGCTCACGCTCACCGCCCGCCCGAGACGCCCGGAGCGTCGTCGCCGTCCCCGATGCACCAAGCGTCAGCCTTCCCACCACGTAGATCAGAACCGCCGAAACCAGAAGG
Source organism: Phycisphaerales bacterium (assembly GCA_044347925.1). Taxonomy (GTDB): domain Bacteria; phylum Planctomycetota; class Phycisphaerae; order Phycisphaerales; family UBA1924; genus UBA2396. The sequence goes on along the minus strand of JBIKTT010000523.1, from coordinate 2,525 downwards.
ACGAACGTCAGCGCGTACGGCTCGGCCGAGTTCTCGACCTCCTTGAGCCCCCAGAAGATCTGCACCGGCGTCACCGTGTAGTAGTCGAACATCAGCGGCGTGCCGAGCTCGGTGAAGCTCCAGATGAAGACGATCGTCCCGCCCGCGAACAAGCCCGGACGGATCAGCGGGAGCGTGATCCGGACGAACCGACGCCACCAGCCCGCGCCCAAGCTCTGGGCCGCTTCATCCATCGCCGGGTCCAGGTTCGCCAGGGCCGCCGTCGCGTTCAGATAGATGATCGGGTACAGCGAGAGCGACTGCAGCGCGACCACACCCCAGAACTTGGCATCCCCGAGGATGTCGAACTCGGTCCCGAGAAGTGCGTTGAGCGCCCCCTCTCGACCAAGGATCGCCCGTACCCCGATCGCGCCGACGAACGGCGGCAGGATCATCGGCACCAGCACCACCGCGTTGAAGAAGGCTTTGCCCGGAAACCGGAAGCCAGCCGTCAGCACCGCCAGAGGCAGCGCGATCAGCGTCGCCCCCGTCGTTGTGCACGCCGCGATCTTCAGCGAGTTGAAAAGCCCCGCCAGAAGCGTCGGGTCTCGGAAAATCGCGGCCACGTGCCGCACCGTCCAGCCATGCCCGGTCGAAACCTGCTCCGCGAACCCGCCCCGCACCGTCAAGTAGATCGGATACAGCAGAAAGACGGCGAACATCGCAAGCATCAGGCTGAGAAGCCCGTACTGCCACGACTGGCGGGAGAGACGCGACATCAGCCGACCGTTCATGGGCCAACTGTATCGCTCACGCCCGGCGGGCCCTCACCCCACCGCCGCCGGCGCCTTCAGCGAAGCCGGCCCCAGCGTCTGCACCGTCACACGGCCAAGCTTGCGCCGCGCGAGATACGTGTTGACCTGGTCAACCGTCACCTTGTCCACCGCGTCGGCCAGTTCGCGGAGTGATCGGGCCCGACCCAGGCGGTACTGATCGCTGACCAACGCTCCGGCGCGGGCACCGGTGGATTCCCCGGAGAAAACGAGCCTGCTCTTCATCCCCACCACCGCTCGGGCCAGTTCCTCGCTCGTCACCCGGCCGGCCGGCGTTCCGATGCGCTCAAGCTCACCAAAGAGAACATCCAAGGACTCCTGCGCACGCTCGGGGGTCGTCCCGACGTACGCCGTCACGGTGCCGAAGTCGCGCTCACCGCGATACCCAGCGCTGACGGAGTAGCAGAGGGCCCGCTTCTCCCGAACCTCGCTGAACAACCGACCGGACATCCCGCCCGAAAGCACCGACGCCACCACCTTCTCAAGCACGGCGTCGGGCTCGGATTCCTTGGGGCCGTCGTGCGCGACCACGATCTGGACCTGATTGCTCTCATCGGTCTCGTGCGCGTATCCGCGCGGGGCTTCGCCGCCGAGCGCCGGCTCGGGGTGATTACCCGACCATCCACCGAGCAGCTGTTCGAGCTGGCGGCGCAAAGCCGCGGGATCGACGCTTCCGGCGACGGCCATGATGGATCGGCCGGGGTTTGCCGCGGCTTTCCACCCGTGCGCAAGCTCATGGTGCGTCAGAGCTTGGATTCCCTCGGCGGTGCCGAGGCCCGAGCGATTCAGGGGCGCGCGGTGGTGACGGGCTCCGAGCGCGACCATCGCCCGCTCCTGCGGCTCATCCTTCAGAGACTCGATGGCTTGCAGCGCCAGGTCCTTCGAGGGTTCGACGGAGTCTTCGTCGAGCTTGGGGGCCCGCACCATGTCGATGAGCAGCGGAAGCGACTCCTTGAGTCGGTCGCCGAGCATGGTCGCGCCGACGCGCATCGTCATGCCGCCGACGGAGACGGACCGCGAGCACCCGAGACGGTCGAACACATCGGCTTGCGACCGAGAATCGAGCGATCCCGCGCCGCGCATGAGCATCTCCTGCCACACCGCCGCTCGCCCGAGCCGATCGGCGGGATCCTCCGCCGCGCCGCCGGGCACCAGCCAGCTCACCGCCGCGGACCGCACCCCGGCGATCGGCTCGACCACAAGCGTCATGCCGCAGGACAACACCACCGTCTCGATCGATGCCATGGAACCTCCGATGGCGAAGTCTATCGGACCAGTCGAGCGGCCGGTACAGACCTCCGATCCCCCCCGCTCGCTCGGCCGGGCGCGACCTGACGGCCGCCGCCGCACGCCGGCTCGACTCCGGCCCGCGCGTATCCGATGCTCTCTTGAGAAGGTCGGACCATCCATGAGTCATCTGGTCAACATCTCCGCGCTGGGTTGCCTCCTGGCGGGTGCCGCGGTCTTCGGGACCAAAGCCTGGAACGAATACACCCTGAAAACGCAGGTTTCCGACTGTGAAACGGCCCTTTCAGGCCTGCGGCAGATGATCAAACGCCACGCGGGCCTCGGCGACGAGACGCTGACCGGCCGCGGCTGGCCGGTCACCATCCAGCCCAACTGGTTCGACACGGGCGCACCCCGCAACCCGTTCCTCAACGGCGATCGTCCATGGATCGAGATCGCCACGCCCGACGAAGCGCTCCTCATGCA
>JBIKTT010000522.1:0-2695 GCA_044347925.1 Phycisphaerales bacterium | reverse complement strand
TCAACACGACCATCTGCGGCACGCAGATGATCGAGGGAGCTCCGCAGCTCAAAGCCGAGCACCTGCCGGTCTTTGACTGTGCGAACAACTGCGGCAAGAACGGCAAGCGGTTCATCGCGGCCGAGGGCCACATCCGCATGATGGCCGCGGCTCAGCCGTTCATCTCGGGCGCCATCAGCAAGACAATCAACCTGCCCAACAAAGCCAGCGTCGCCGAGATCGCTCAGGCGTACCGGCTGTCGTGGGAACTGGGCCTCAAAGCCAACGCGCTCTACCGCGACGGCTGCAAGCTCAGCCAGCCCCTCAGCAGCACCAGCGACCAGGAGAAGGGCAAGGAAGGCGAAGCCGAGGTCGCCGTCACCAAGGTCGAAACGAAGGTCGAGGTCATCAAGCCCGTGCCGGCCAAGCCGACGCGCCGCCGCTTGCCCGACACCCGCCGGTCGATCACGCACAAGTTCAACGTCGCCGGCCACGAGGGCTACCTCACCGTCGGCCTCTACGAAGACGGCAAGCCGGGCGAGCTCTTCATCACGATGAGCAAGGAAGGCTCGACGATCGGCGGCCTCATGGACGCCGTCGGCACCGCCACCAGCGTTTCGCTCCAGTACGGCGTGCCGGTCGAAAGCCTCGTGACCAAGTTCAGCCACCAGCGCTTCGAGCCCGCGGGCTTCACCGAGAACCCGGACATCCCGATCGCCAAGAGCCTCGTCGACTACATCTTCCGCTGGATGGGGATGCAGTTCATCGAGGGGTACCGCGAGGAGCACGCTCCCAAGCGCGGCAAGCCCGCGTCGGCCGCTCCCTCCGACACCGTCGCTCGCTTTAGCGTGAAGGATGATGTCGAGGTCAAGCGTGCCGCTTCGCCCGAGCCCTCGCCGATGGCGGCGGTGGTGACCAGCGAGACGATCATCGAGCAGGTCGTGGTCAAGGGCTCGGTCGGTCGGACGGCGCTGGACGCTCTGGCGAAAGCCAACCAGGGTGACGCTCCCGCGTGCAGCACGTGCGGATCGATCACGGTTCGCAGCGGCACCTGCTACAAGTGCCTCAACTGCGGAGCCAGCATGGGTTGTTCGTGAATGAACAAGGCCCCGCGTGCGAACGCCGGGCCTTGATTGCAGGGAATTCGATCGTGGGAGGCGGGCCCGGCCGCGCGGCCGGCACTCCCGAGGGCTTCGGGGCGAGGGATCGCTCCGATCGGCAAGCTCGGCAAGATGCTGGGCGGGCCGGCAGGCCCCATCAGGTGGGCGAAACCAGAACGGCAACAGGCACGGATCGCAAAGCCAAGGAACTGAGGTTCACCACGCGGGACGACAGGCCAGGCTCAGCACGACCCACCACATGCTGAGCGACGCGCCGGGCCCGCCTCCACGATCGAGTTCGACGGATTGGGTTTCAAGTTTGGTTTCTCGCGAGGTTCGCACGCTGACCCACCACCCACCAAGAGCGTGCGGGCCCGCTTCCCTGAGCCCCCGGGTGTGTCCACCACCGCCCGGGGGTTTTTCTTTGGGTGCCGTGAGCGTCTGGAATCGCGACGCTTAGCCGAGCGCGTGGAAGAACATCATCCCGGTCTTCATCTTGTCGCTCGCGGCTTTCGCGTGCGCGGGGATCTCGCTGTAGTCGTGCCAGACCTTGAGCGGGCCGTAGAACTGCCGCGTCCACGGAGCCCGGAAGTTCCAGTTGTTGGGCAGAATGAACGGGAGGAACCCGAGGTTGTCGACGGCTTTGGCGAAGCTCGCCTGGTCGTTGCAGTCGGCGATCGCGGTCTGGGTGGCGCTCACGGGGAACTCGTGGGAGGAGTCTTCCTCGACCGCGAGCCGCTCCCATTCGCGGAAGAGCTTCTCGGCTTCCGGGCCCTTCTTCCAGAAGATGACGCCGGTGTTGTACTCGACCATGTCGCCGGCGATCATCTTGTGGTACCGTCGGGCGAAGGGAGCTTCGCAGATCGCGACCGCGACGTGGTGCTTGGCGGCTTTCTCAAACCCGTAATCGAGCCTGTCCATGACGACGGTGTCGATGTCGAGGTAGAGTGTCTCCTCGAACGGCGACCAGTCGTACATCCTGGCTTTGTCGAGCAGCTTCGCGTTCGAAGGCAGTTCGTGGATGTGGATGCCAAGCTCGGGGTGGACGGTGTAGAGCGAGTTGATGGATCGCTGCATCGCGCCGTCGTGCTTCTTGCTTTTGCCGCGGTTCCAGATGACGTACAGCACGCCGCGCTTTTTCTGGGGTTTGGCCATGTTCTCTCCTGCGTGGGGCGGACGGGATCAGCGGCGCTTCTTGAACCTGCCGGCGGACGCAGCGGTCGAGCCCTTGGGCTTGCCCATCGCGGGCAGGCCGGCGAGGCCCGGGAGCATGCCTCCGAGGCCCCCCTGCTGCTCGCTGAGGGCTTTCACGGCTTTGATCTTGTCCGCGGCGGACATGCTCGCCATGGTCTGGCTGAGCTTGCTGATGGTCTCGAATTGCTTGACGAGCTGCGCGACATCCTCGGGCTTGCTTCCCGAGCCCTTGGCGATGCGGATTCGACGCGAGACGTTGAGGATCGAGGGCGTCGCCCGTTCCTTCTTGGACATTGAGCAGATGATGGCTTCGACCTTGTCGAGGGCTTTGTCCTCGATGTGGACGTCCTTCATGAGGGAGCCGACGCCGGGGAGCATGCCCATGAGCTGACGCATCGAGCCCATCCTCCGCATCGCCTTCA
>JBIKTT010000040.1:0-9382 GCA_044347925.1 Phycisphaerales bacterium | reverse complement strand
GCTCGTCGTCGATGTCACCGTCCCCGGATCCTTCGCGGGGACGGGGAAGCCCTACGTCCTCACCCTCATGGTCATCCATTCCAAGTCCGGCCGCGGGTACGCGTTCCAGCGGGAAGCCGAAGCCCGACGGCACGTGGAACTCATCAAGGAACTGACCAAGGACAACCCCGCTCGGAACCTGGCCGTGCTGGGCGACTTCAACGCCCGCAAGGTCGACCTCTCGTTCCAGACCTACACAAGCGTCGATCCCTCGGGGGGCGGCCTGTTCGATGTTTTCGGCGATGTGAACCCGGGAGATCCCAGGGTCCAGTCCCACGTCACCAACCGGATCATCGACCACATCCTGCTGAACCAAGCCGCCAAACCCGAGTTCATCGGGTCCTCCCGGTTCGTGTACGCCATGCCCCTGCCCCCCAGCAACCCGTTCGATGCTCCCAAGCCCGCCGGGTACGCGTCAGACCACCTGCCGGTCAGTATTGACCTTAAACCGGTGGATTGAGGGTGCCGCGGAGGGGTCTCCCGACAGCTTTTCCCCGGTCCGCGGGGTCCGAGTGTGTGGGGACCGTGAAACCGCCGTGAGGCTTGGTGGAGGGTCGGGAACCGTTCTGATACACTTGGGCTCGCCGGGTTCACCGGCGGGCGTCTGCCCTTTGGGGGGCTCTGGCGCGGTTCAGCCCTGGTCCGAGGCCTTCAATCGAGAGCTTTCAATGGATCGCCTGAAACCCTGGCATTATGCATTGTTCGGTGCGGCCTTTCTGGCCCTTGCGTTCACCACGTATAGGGTTGTTTTCGGTCGCTCTGTTGATCTGACTTCAAAGATCGTGCTCGTCGACGTCGTGACCGGCGACCTTTTCGAAGCCAAGGTCGGCGGCCGGGTCGCGGCGGTCCTCCCTGAGAAGAACCCCGAGACCGGCCAGTTCACCCTCCTCCCAGCGTCGCAGAATCCTGCTGGCGTGTGGACGGTTTCACCGCGGTACATGGGCTCCCTCAGCCCGTCGATCAAGCCCACCGCCGTCACCGGGGCCACCGGCGAGGTCAAGGTCACGTCCTCCTCGCCCAAAGCCCTCACCCTCGGAAAGTAACTCCTTCTGTCATTCGACTTGTCCGACCGCCAGGCAAGCACATTGGGGAACACGCACATGGTTGAACGGAATGCTCGCCCTGTCCGCCACGCATTCACGCTGATCGAGCTGCTGGTGGTGATCGCCATCATCGCTCTGCTCATCAGCCTGCTTCTCCCGGCGTTGGGCGCGGCTCGCGGTGTTGCTCAGCAGGTGGCCTGCGGCGCGAACCTCCGCGGCTTGGTGCAGGCCCAGTCGATGTACATGAACGAGAACAAGGGCCAGTACGCGGGCGTCAACACGACCGGCGCGGTCCACAACGTCATCATCGGTGCTCCCCGCGGCGCTTCCCTGCTTGGCGACAAGACGCCGACGACCCCCACCTCGGTCACGGACTGGATGAGCCCGGTCATGGGCGAATCCGCCGGCCTCCCCGCCAATCGCGCCAAACGCACCGCCCAGCTCTTCAACAAGTACGGCTGCGCCGCTGCAAAAGAGTTCAACACCACCCTCTTCGGCAACGCCGACGACAGCAACGACTTCCGCGAACACATCCGCGAGGTCGGCTACAAGCAGGTCAGCTACCTCTCCCCCTCGGCGTTCCATTACCGCTCCAACGGCTCGGGCGCGACGGCCCTCCTTCCCAACGGCAACCGCATCATCTACGAGCAGATGCCCTTCGCGACCCCGGTCAACGCTCCGGCCGGCTTCCGCCCCCGTGAGGACCTGGTGGGCGCCTCTTCCCGCAAGATCATGGTGATGGACGGCAACCGCTACCTCGAGCGCGGCGCCAACGGCCTGTCCCTCGACTTCGACATCGGCACGACCGGAACCTACGGCTCCTTCACCGACCCGGGTCCCATCTTCGAGAACTCGACCGCTTACGGCCGCAACGCCTCCAGCCCCAGCCAGGGCGAAGCCGTGAAGCTTTCCATCCGCCACGGGTCCAAGTCCATGAACGCCGCGTTCTTCGACGCCCACGTCGAGTCCCTCAAGGGCTCCCGGATCTACGAGGATGCTTCCCTCTACTACCCCACCGGAAGCATCTTCACCGGCGGCCCCGCGTCCGCCGAATCGCTCGCCAAGTACACCGTCGGCCAGCGAATCGACTGATCGAACCCGTCCCCGCATCCGACAAAGCAAAAGGGCCCGCTCACTCCGAGCGGGCCCTTTGACTTTCTGGATTTCCCAAGCCGCCGAGCGGCTTACTTCTTCCGATCGACGTACTCCGCCGGCCTCACGCCCGCCGTCGGGCCCGGGATGCCGCCCAGCTCGCGGTACCGCTTGGACAGCCCGTTGTCCATCGGCGTGATGTACAGAGCCCGCTCGATCATGGCACGCTCGTTCTTCGGGTCGCCCAAGCCGCGGTACATGTCCGCCATCGCGACCCACGGAGCGTTGCTCCGCCCGCCGTCGATCTCGGCCGCCCGCTGGTACGCGGCTTTCGCCCCGTCCGGGTCGCCGGCTTTCTGGTTGTACTCGCCCTGACGGATGTAGTCCTCGACCGACCCGCGCTGCGTCGTCATCCGGTTCAGGAACGCCGCAAGCTCCGGCAACGCGTTGGCTTCGTAAAGCGACCGCGTATACCCCTCGATGAATCGCTCATCCGTCGGGCTGACGTCGACAAGCTGCGAGAACTGCTCGCGGGCTTCGGGCTTCTGCCCAAGCCGCGAGAGGGTGTTGGCGTACTTGTACCGAACCTCGGTGTCCTCCGGCTTGCGGACCAGGTACGTGCGGTACTGCTCCAAAGCCCGGTCGTCCTGCTTGGTCTGGACGAAATAGTCGCCGCGGTCGCGAAGGACGACCAGCGGGGCTTTGCTCTCGCCGTCGGCACCCTTGCCGGCGCAGCCGGCGAGCGTCGACAGGACCGCCGGAGCGGCCACCAAAGCGGTCAGGACAACGGTTCGGCCAAGGGTCTGGCGAGCAATCTGGCAAGCGTTGGAAAGGCGCATGGGATCTCCGGTTCAAAATCAGGTCTGGGTCCGATCATATCGGCCGTCGGGCCCCCGGGAAACGAGCCTTCCCACGCCCTACGCGAACAGGTCCTTCAGCCACGCCGCATCCTCCGCCGACATCGGCGAATCCTGCACCGCTCGCAGGTTGCATGCCGCCTGCTTCGCGTTCCGGAACCCCGGGATCGTCGAGCAGACGTTCGCGTGCGAAAGCACCCACCGCGAAGCTACCGACGACAGGATCGCGATCGTCTCCTCCGGGCTCGCTCCCGCCGGCACGAACCGCGCCCGCACCTTCGCCATCTTGTCCTTGATCCCCCGAAGCGTCGCCGGCGCGAAATCCTTCCGGTTCGTGCGGTAGTCCCCCTCGTCAAACTTCGGCGGGTTGTCCGGGTCAAACTTGTCGAGCAGGATCCCCTGGTCCAGCGGCCCGAACGCGACGAACGAGCACTGGTGCTTGGTCATCAGGGCCTGAAGCCGGCTCCCCGAGCGGATGAAATCCGAGAACCGCAGGTTGGCTTTGTTCTGAAGGACGTGCGGCTTGAGCACCGGCACCGCCCGCTCGAAATCGTCGTCGGTGTACGCGGATTGGCCGATCGCCCGGACCTTCCCCTCTTTCACCAGGGCGTGCATGGTGGCAGCAGCCTCGGGGAGGTAGTCGTGGTCGCGCCCGTCATACCCGGGGGCGATGTACGTGCCATGGTGGAAGTAGTAGAGGTCGATGGTGTCGACCCCGAGGTTCCGGAGCGACTGCTCACACTGGTTGCGGATGTGCCGCGGCTCGTACGCGTGCGGCGCGGTGCCCCGGAAGTGCCCGACCTTGGTCGCGATGACCTGCGAGCCCGGCTTGACGCCGAGTTTCTTGAGGCACGAGCCCAGAAGCCGCTCGGCTTTCCCGTTCCCGTAGACGTCGGCGTTGTCCCAGTGGTTCACGCCCGCATCCAAGCCGGCTTTGATCCCCGCGAGGACCTCGTCCTCCTTGACATCCGCCCAGCCGATCGGCTGCCCGTTGGCGGACGACCAGTTCGGCCCGCCCATCGTCCAGCAGCCGAAGCCGATCTCAGAAACAGAAAGCCCGGAAGTGCCGAGGGGTCGATATCGCATGGGTGAGCGTATGCGATTGGGAGTTGGATCTTCGTGAAGATTGGTGCTCGGGTGTACGCTTCCGCATGCCCACCCCCACGATGGTCCTCCTGCGGCACGACCTGCCCGATGGCACGCACCACTTTGACTTCATGGTGAAGCTCGGAGCATCCGCGCCGGGACCAAACGGCACGTCGGGCCTTCGCACCTGGCGTGTCTCCGAACGGATCGACCAGCTTCCGCTGACCGCGGATGGTGATGGCGGGTTCTTCTGGGCCGAGCCGCTGGGCGACCACCGCGACATCTATCTGACGTTCGAGGGGGACATCGGCGGCGGCCGCGGCACCGTCACGCGCGTCGCCGAGGGCGAGGTCCGCCGGCCGCTCCCGGACATGGTCGACGCTTCGGACCAGGTGCTCTTCGAAGCCACTTGGTGGACCAAGCCGCACCGCAACCGGCCGTTCCGGTTCACCGGCTCGCGGGATGAGTCCGGCAGCCGTTGGCGGTTCAGCATGAATCCCTGCTGAGCCTCCCTGCTGAGCTTCGGTGCTGAGAGCCGCCGGATAACACGTCGGATAACGCTCGCCAGCGGCCGCGCGGCGCCGGTTCGGCCGCGGCGAGGCTTGGGATTGAGCATCCGGCACCGAGCGGGCCGATGGTTGGACCATGTGCGGGATCGCGGGCATCGTGCGTCTTGGAAGGTCTCCGCGAGATCGCGTCTGGGTGGAAGCGGCGTGCGCCGCGATGTTCGCCCGAGGGCCCGACGGAGAGGGGGTCGCGGATTTCGAGCGCGAAAGCTGGACGGCGGTGCTCGGCCATCGCCGGCTTGCGGTGGTCGCGCCGGGTCCGGAAGGGGCGCAGCCGATGGCTTCGCCTTGCGGGCGATGGGTGATCACGTACAACGGCGAGCTTTACAACGACGCGGAGGTCCGTCGGTCCCTGGCGGGTCGCTGGGCTTTCCGGACGGAGGCCGACACCGAGACGGTGCTCGCGGCGGTCGCGACCTGGGGGTTGCAAGCCGGCGCCAGGCTTCGCGGGATGTTCGCCCTCGCCGTGCTCGACACGCGGACCGGCACGCTGACGCTCGGCCGCGATGTGATGGGGATCAAACCGCTCTTCTTCGCGGCACGCGAGGACGCTCTCGCGTTCGCGAGCGTGCCCGTGCCCGTGGCAGCGTGGGTCTCCGGCGGCAAGCCCAAGCCCGATCCTGTCGGGGTGGCTTCGTATCTCTCGACGATCCGCACCACGCTCGGCACACGCACGATGTTCGAAAGCGTGCGCACGCTCCGGCCGGGCGAATGGCTTGAGCTTGCGCCTTCGGGCCGCGTCCAGGCGACGGTGATCCATACGCCGATGGACGTTGAGCAAGCGTCCGGCCGCGATGTCCGAAGCGTCGTCACCGATTCGGTGCGCACCCATCTTCGTTCGGACGTGCCCCTCTGCTGCTTGCTTTCGGGAGGTCTGGATAGCACGATCATCGCGGCGATTGCTTCTCGCGAGCTTGGCTCGCTTCACACGTACTGCGCCGGAGCCGAGGACGGGCCCGAAGCGGTGGGGGAGGACTTTGCCTACGCGGAACGCGTCGCGGCGATCCTCGGCACCAAGCACACCCGCGTCGGCGTCTCGCGAGAGGCGTTCCACGCTCGCGTGCCGGAACTGGTCCGCTCGCTCGGGGTTCCGCTGAGCACGCCCAACGAGGTCGCCATCGCGGAGGTCGCAAGAGCGATGCGGGCGGATGGAAAGGTCGTCACGCTGAGCGGCGAGGGGGCCGATGAGCTTTTCGGCGGGTACGACGCTGTGCTCGCGGCGGCGGCCCAAGCGGAAGCGTCCGGCAACGCTCCCGAAGAGTTCTGGACCTCGACGCACGCCTGGGTGCCGATCGACGGGCTCGCGCACGTCCTGACGCCCGAAGCGTGGGCGGCGTGCGACGGCGGAAGCCAGACCAAGCGGTTCATCGCCGAGACGTTCGAAGCCATCGGCCGCGAGATCGGCTCGGCTCCAAGCGACGCCGTCGAGCGGCACCTGCGGTATCAGCGCCGCGTTAATCTCGAGGGCTTGCTCCGCAGGCTTGATTCCGCGACCATGCTCGCGTCCGTCGAAGGACGCACGCCGTTCGCGGATGCTCGCGTGTGCGCGTTCGCCGAGAAGCTCGGCCTATCCGAGAAGATCCGGCTTCGCAGCACGGCCGGCGGCTTCCAAGCCGGTGACGCGACGGACTCCAAGATCGCTCTTCGCCGCGCGTTCGCCGATCTTGTGCCCGCGGAGGTGCTCGGGCGGAAGAAAGCCAGCTTCCCACTGCCGTTCGAGCGATGGATCGCCGACCTCGCGCCCCGGCTTCGCGAATCCGCGTGGCTGAGCGACCTCGTGCGGCCCGAGGTGATCGACATCGTCGCGAGCGACATGCCCGGCAACTGGCGCCTCGCCTGGCCCCTGGTCAATCTCGCGATCTGGGGCGACGCTCTCGCCGAAACGCCGCGTCAGTTCGAGTGGGAAGCCAAAGCACCGAGCGCCGGCCCGGCGACCCGGAAAACCGTCCACTCGTCCATCGGCACCGCGCCGAGCTTCTTGTAGAACCCGATCGCCGGCTCGTTCCAGTCCAGCACCGACCACTCGAACCGCGCGTACCCGCGCTCGACCGCGATCTGCGCGAGCCGAACGAGCAGAGCTTTGCCCAGACCCTTCCCGCGGGCCGCGGGCGTCACGTACAGGTCCTCAAGATAAAGCCCGGGCTTGCACTCGAACGTCGAGAAGTTCGTGAAGAACAGAGCCATCCCCTGCGGCACGCCGTCAAGCTCGCCGATGATCGCTTCCGCGACCGGGTACCCGTGCTTTGGAAAGAGGGAAGCCATCAGCCCGGCTTCGCTCGTCCGGCAGACATGCAGGAGCTTCTCGTACTCCGCGAGCTCGCGGATGAACCGGACCATGACAGAGACATCAGCAGGCGTCGCGGGGCGGATGAGCATGTCGGATTCTACGGAGACCTATCGCTTCTCGCGGAGGTCCTTGCGTGCGGCGTGGATCCCTCCTCCGCGAAGGTACCCGACGGTGATCCCGCCTTCGACGGCTTTGCGTTCGAGCAGCGAAGCCACAAACACCGGCTCATTGAGCGTGGCCGTGAAAGTCTCGGGCGCTTCGACCTGCACTCGCATCGTCGTGACTTGGTCCAGGGCAAGGTCGTAGTTGGTGTCCACCGAGATGTCGCAGACACGCTTGCCGTCGACATCCTTGATGCTTGTGAGAAAGCCGACGAGCATCACGGTCTCTCCGCCGTCCGGCTTGCCGCTGATCAGGGCGATGGATCGATTGGTCACCGTCCGCGAAAGGCCGAGCAGGTCCCACGAAGCGACCTGATCGAAGATCGAGGTCGACCGCTCCATGTGCTTCTTTCGGTCGTCATCCTCGACGGGCAGCTTCCGCTGCGACCAGAGCACCGTCGAAACCACGCGGTACAGGTCGTCGGTCTCGTCGTACTTTCGCCCGTCGCAAAGGTCGCAGATCGGGTAGTCGGTCCGGTAGACCGCAGGCTCGAGTCCCAGGAGAATCCCGTTGGCACCGAACTTTTGCCTGGGCGGAGTGACCATGACCTGGACGGCGACCTGCCCCCGGCCGTGGCACTTGGAGCAGCAGTAGTCCTTCTTCAGCGTGGTGAGCGCCGCCTGAAGCGCGGCGCCGGGCTTCACCGTCGCTCGCTGCCGGATGAAAGCCGGCTTGAGGCTGTTCGGCGTGCCTTCGATGGTGGACTCGCTCGAAAGCGTGCTCCAAGCGATGGGCTGCTTTGGAGCTTTCGAGATCATGTCGAGGAGAGCTTCCGTGGTGCGGACCAGCGATCCTCGCTGGGCCGTCCGGGGCGCGGACAACGCGAGCCCGACGACCCTCCCGGCTCGGTCGAACACCGGCAGATAGCCCGAAAGCTGAGCGATGTGCAGGTCCGTCTCGAACCACGTGGTCGTCATCGAGAAGTCGGCTTCCTCGGCGACGCGTGCCGGAAACTCGCGAAGCGATCGGACCGCCGTCGCCGTCGCCCCCAGCGTCGTCGCCGCCCCGCCTGCCGGCGAGGGCGCCACGCACCAGACTTCCGCCGGGGCGTTCGGCGGCTCGGTCGCGATCGTCACTGGTTGCGGCATGTCTTTCTTCGTAACGCCGGAAAGGTCCATCTTCACCAAAGCCAGGCCTTCGTCCGGGACAACAGCGAGGAGCTGCAGGTCGAGAGCGTTCTTCACACCCGCGAACCGGGCTTTCGCCGAGGTCGACCCCAGCAGTGCATCGATCGCGACCACGCCCATCCCGTCCGCGGAGACGAGAAAGCCCGGACCGCCGGTCTTGATGTCCTTCCCCTCAAACTTGCCCGTTCCCTGCACATAGAAAGAAGCGAGGCGCGCCGTCGTCGAAAGCCCGTCGGGCGCCACGGGCCGAGGCTTTGCTTTCGGAGTGTCCGCTGGCTCGCCTTTGGGCTGCGGGGTATCGGTTTGGGGCTGATCGCTCCGCAGGTTCGTCGCGAACGATGAGCACGACAGAGCGGCCGTCACGATGAACGCCATGGGGCGGAAGAACATGTTCATTCGTTGCCTCCAGGAAGCCCGACAGCATAGATCGCCCGACCAGAACGTGGAGGGATGCGGCACAGAAGTGTGCTACCTAAACCCGCTTGGGATTTCCTTCTAGACGCCATCGAGTTTGGCGCAAGAACTGCCTACCGCTTCCTTAGCATCGCGATCAGCACCGGCCCGCCGATCAGGCTTGTCACGACGCCCAAGGGCAAGCGGCCCGAGGGAAGGTCCAGTGCTCGCACCGCGCAGTCCGCCGCGAGGACGATCGCCGCTCCGATCAGGGCGGACGCCGGCAGGACCGTCCGATGTCCCGGGCCCGCCATCAGCCGAACCAGGTGCGGCGCGATCAGGCCCACGAACCCGATCGGGCCCGCCAGGTACACCGAGACCGCCGCGAGTACGCCTGAGAGAAAGAAAAGCACCGCACGGTGCTTGGCGAGCGAAACTCCCATCGTTCGCGCCGCTTCATCCCCCAGCGCTGAGACATCCATCGCCCGCGCCCGCGTCATGCCGGCCGCAAGCCCCGCGCCCACCACCGCCAAGCACACCAGCACCGCCCACACCGGCAGGTCATCGCGAAGGGAACCCAAAAGCCATCGCTGCGCCGCAAGCCCGCGATCCGCGAGCAGGTGCTGCACCAGCATCCCCGCCGACCCGAACATGAACCCGATCGCCACGCCGATCAGCGTCAGCCCGACCACCGAGGCTCCCCCTCGCGTTCGGGCCAGCACGAAGATGA
>JBIKTT010000521.1:0-2696 GCA_044347925.1 Phycisphaerales bacterium | reverse complement strand
CCGCTACGAGGTCGACCCCGAGTATCTCGGCCGCCTCGAGGAAGCGGGGATGGTCTTCTCCGGCCGCCACCCGACGCGCCCGATCATGCAGATGCTCGAGCTGCGTCAGCCGCGTGCTTCGGGCCAGAGCCTGACGTCGGCGGCGGGCGCGACCAACCCCAAGGAAGCCACCGAGCACCCGTTCTTCATCGGCGGCCAGTTCCACCCGGAACTGACCAGCCGCCCGCTCACGCCCCAGCCGATGTTCATGGGCCTGATCGCGGCGGCGATCGCCCGCCGCGCGGGCGACGTCTCCGCCGACCCCGACGTCAGCCGCTGGATCAGGAAGCCCGCACGGCAGCCGCAGTCGGTGTGAGGGGGAGAAGGCATCGGGCATCAGGCATCAGGCATCAGGGTCAAGACAAAGACAGGCTCGTGCCACGAGCATCCGGTCCTCCGGATGGTCGTGGATGGACGCCCATGCCGCATGTCGTCGCTTCGAGAGGCCGTACGCCCAACCACGACCATTCCGAAGCGGAATGATCGTGGCACCGGGCTTCAAGTCGGAGTGGCCGTGGGGGAGAGTTCTTCGTTTCTTGCGTTCGCCTCCTCGACCGCCTCGTCGATCGCTTCCAGAACAAGCTGGCGATTCTTCCAGGCCTCCAGCGCCGCCGGGTTGTCCGCGATCATTCGTTCGACCGCCTTGGTCTCACGATACTCGGCGGCTTCGGCCGCCATGGTCCACTGAGCTGCAATCCCGAGCTGATCAAAGGCGCTGCGAATCTCGCCGATGGTGACCGCGAAGAACTCCTTGCGGTGGTTAACCTTGTTGACCTGTTTCTCCAGAAAGTGCTTATGCATCTGGTGTTCAAGCGAGGGAGCGTCTTCGGTAAGTATGATCGCGTGAACATCAAAATCAAAGGGAACGCTCGCGTCGCTGAGTTCCCAGATTCGGTCCATGGGATCGAGCCGCCTTGTGAGGCCGATTTTGTAGACGTGCTCACCGAATGATCCAAGGTTTGAGATAACGTACACGTAGCCGCGCTTGGTCTGTTGGGCCATCGAGATCGCACGACGATTCTTCTCTTCCGCGGCGCGAAGTCGGGTTTCGAGATCAGCCATCTTCTCGTTGACCATCGCCCGCTCCTCAGCCGATGCCTGCGCCGCCTCCTGTTGCGCCTTGGCGAGAGCTTTGCGGATGACTTCTTCTTCGCGAGCGGCCTCTCGTTGGGCACGTTCGAAGTCTCGCCGTGCCTTTTCTTCTTCGCGAGCCGCTTCGCGGAGCCTTCGCTGCTCTTCCTGGGACTGCTTGCGAAGCTGATGCGATATCTCGGCCCATTTGAGTCGCTCCAAGTTGATTTCGAGGTATGCCTGCAGAATGCGGGCGTTCCGGAATGGCTCGCCGCCGAGATTGACGAGGCTGAATGCATCTCGAAGCTGCTGTGCGAGTGTTCCGTAGTTGTCATGTTTAACGCGGGCGATCATGCCCTCTACCTTGCCATTGAAGGCATCGAGCACAAACGCAATCGCGCCTTCGCGCCGATTGCGTTCCGAGTAGTCGCAGGTCGCTGCCTCGCCATCCTCGATCATCTGGATAGCTCGCTTGTTCGCTTCCTTGAGCTTCTTGCCCGCATCTGTGTACGAGAACTCATCGGCGAGTGCGTCGAGGAGGGGCGAGGAGGGAAGGAGGTAGCGGTCACCGTACCCTTCGATCGTATTCCGCAGGGCCTCGACCTTGCGTTCCATCACGTCCACGGTGGCTCGCAGCTCGTAAGCACCGCCTGCGATCTCCTTGGCTTTCGCATTCGCGGCAGCGACGAGGTCGAAGGCCTGCTGCTGCGCGAGCTGCTCGTGAGCCGCGATCCGCACGGCCGAAAGATCGGCGTTCCGCTTGGCATCGGCAAGGGTGCGTCTGCCGGCTTCAACGAGTTGGGCTGCTTGTTGTTCGGCGGAACGCACCCGCGTCGCCAAGCCTTGTTCCATCTCGTGCATTCGAAGCTCGGCAATTCTGGCTCGCTCTCGCTCTTGGCGATACAGAAGCCAAATGTGGAGCCACATGCCAAGACCAGCGCTTGCAGCCAGGATGCTGAGGATGGTGATAACTACCATGAGAACTCCACGGACGGGTGATTCAGAATCCCAACTCTCTCGGAACCCGTCAAGCGGCGGGTGGCACGACCGCGTTCGTCTTTCGGGATTCGCTGTGCTCGTTCTCCGACATCAGAAGCAGTATAACCAAAGGTGGTGGTGCCACCATCCCTCCGCTTCGGAGGGTGGCGGATGGATGGCCATGACCACAAGCGGCGTCTAATCTCGATCGGACGAACAACCATGACCGCACAAGCCGAGACACCAAACCAAGCCGTCTGATCGACAGCCTGTCTTGGCCGCAAACCCTTGCCGTGCCGTGAGTAATACATGGAGGGGCGGCGGGGAGCGGAGACGACCCCCATCCCGGCCGTCACCACCTGCCTTTTCGGACCGTTGTGGATGGTCGCCCCTCGAGACCACGTCTTCCTGTACACTCCCCTCCGATCTGTGAAGGAGTGACTCCATGCCCTTTGATGAGATGGACTTTGCGTTCGCGACCCGTGTGTCAAAGCTCGCTTCCAAGCACGTCCGTCGCGCGACCGAGCTCGACGCCGCGTGGCGCGATGTCGTCAAAGCCGCCCGCCCCGCGATCGGGCCCGCCCTCGCCAAAGCGGCTCTCGAGCTGC
>JBIKTT010000520.1:0-2697 GCA_044347925.1 Phycisphaerales bacterium | reverse complement strand
TCCACCTCGTCATGGAAGCCCTCGGCGTCGGCGAAGGGGATGAGGTCATCACGACGCCCTTTTCGTTCATCGCCTCCGCCAACGCGATTCTCTTTGTCGGGGCCAAACCCGTCTTCGTCGACATCTGCCCCCGCACCATGAACATGGACCCCGCCAAGCTCGCGGCGGCCATCACCCCCAAGACCAAAGCCGTCATCGCCGTCGAAGCCTTCGGCAACCCCGCCCACATGGACGCGTACGAGTCCATCTGCCAGCGGCACGAGATCCCGATGATCGAGGATTGCTGCGAAGCCCTGGGGTCGGTGTACAAGGGCAGGCCGTGCGGGACCTTCGGCCGTGTCGGCGTCTTTGGGTTTTATCCCAACAAGCAGATCACGACCGGCGAGGGCGGCATGATCGTGACCGACGACCAGCGCCTCGCCGAGCTCTGCCGCAGCATGCGGAATCAGGGCAGGCCGATGGGCTGGCGGCCCCCGCACTCGGTCGCGGCGAGCATCCCAGGTTCATCGGCCGAGCCGGGCGCGGCGGGGGCCGGAGCGGGGGGTGTGGGGGGCGTGGGGGGGACGGCGACGGGGTCGTGGCTTCGCCACGAGCGGCTGGGGTTCAATTACAGGCTCGACGAGCTCTCGGCCGCGCTGGGCGTCGCGCAGATGCGGCGGTTTGACCAGATCATGAAGAAGCGGCACACGGCGGCGGAGCTGTACTTCTCCAGGCTTTCGGCCCACAAGGATCTGATCCTCCCGACGATCGACCCCGAGACGGTGATGAGCTGGTTCGTGTTTGTCGTGCGGCTTGCGACCAACTACAGCCTCGAAGAACGCGACCGGATGATCGCGGGCCTGCGGCGGCACGACATCGGGGCCGCGGACTACTTCCCGTGCATCCACCTCCAGCCCTTCTATCAGGAGCGGTTCGGGTTCGAGCGCGGGATGTTCCCCATCGCCGAGAAGCTCAGCGAGCGGACCATCGCGGTGCCCTTCTACAACGACATCACGCCCCGGGAAGCGGATCTGGTCGTGCAGACGCTGGACCTCATGCTCATGCGGGAAAACCTCAAGCGCACGTAAAAACCCGGCGGCGGCCGCCGGGCTTTCATGGGCCTGAGAGCATGGGACGGGGCGACGCGCCCCGGCTCGCGGGCGATGGTTTACTTGGGGTTGGCGAGCTTGGGCGTGGTCGCGGGGGCGACCTTCGGGGCCGAGGCCGGCGTCTGCTTGCCGTCTTTGGCCGGAGCGGCGGTCTCGGGCTTGGGCGTCTCCGACTTGGTGCCCTTGTCGCGCTTGACGCGGGTGTAGCTGATCTCAAGGAGCAGCATCTCCTTGCCGTCGACGGGGTTGGTCATGAACATCTCGAGCTTGGACGTGTTGTCGTCGATGAAGGTCTCGACCTCACGCATGGTCTCTTTGGTCCCGCCCGGGCCGGTCATCTCGACGGTCCACGTGAGGGTCTTCTTGTCGGCGGAGAGTTCGCCCGTGCCGGTCGCGATGCCCGTGCTCATGGAGTCGACCCAGGAGGAGACGAACTTCTTCGTGCCGGTGTCATAGCCGTAAAGGCCCATGCCCTGGAAGGGCTTGCCCATCATCTTGCCGGAGTACTGGACCTGGGTGTAGCGGCCGTCAAAGAGGCTTCGGACGACGCACTTGCCGGTGGATTCCTCGACCTCGCCGGTCATGTAGGACTTGGTCTTGGTCTCCCATTCGCCGACGGCTTTGGTCAGGATCTTGTGCATCTCGCCGGGGCCCTCGTCGGCGGGCATCTCGGGGGCGACGAGCTCGGCGGGGTTCTTCTTGTCGGCGGGCTGCGTGCCGGTCTGCGGCGCGGTCTGGGGGGCGGTTTGGGGCAGAGCGGACTTGGGGGCTTCCTTCTTCTCGGCGGGTGCGGTCTGAGCAAGACCGGCGGAAGCGAAGAGGGAGAGGGTGAGGGTGGCGATCAGGCTTGAAGGCTTCATGGCAGGCTCCGTGACGGTCGGGGGCAGGGCCCGACGTGGACCGGGTCGCCCGTCGCTCGACACGGGGACGGGGCGAATCCGATAGGACTATGTTCGGATTGTATGGGCTCGGGGACCCTTGGAGTGAATCTGGGACCTTTCAGAGGTCGGCCTCCGGGTTCAGATCACGGAAAACCCGGGGTCCTTTGCGGCGGATGTCAGGCTGGGAGGGCGTGGGACGACGAAAGTGGGCGATTTCGAACCTACCATCCTGCTCGGGGTCGTTGGGGGCCCCTTGAACCATGGCTTGGCCCGGCCGCGCACGCGGCTTGGGGTTGCCGTTTCCGACCCGCCCGGGGGGTCCTTGAGGTTTGCAATGCCGGAAGAGATTCTGAGGATCGTTCGAAACGTCGCCATCATCGCCCACGTCGACCATGGCAAGACGACGCTTGTGGACCAGCTTTTGAAGCAGTCGGGGATGTTCCGCGCGGGCGAGCTTGAGAAGCTCGAGGGCGGTCAGCACGGGCTGATCATGGATTCCAACCCGCTGGAGCGCGAGCGCGGGATCACGATCCTGTCCAAGAACTGCGCGGTGACGTACCACGCTCCGGACGGGCGCGACTTCCGCATCAACATCATCGATACGCCGGGCCACGCCGACTTCGGCGGCGAGGTCGAGCGCGTCCTCCGCATGGCGGACGGGTGCCTCCTCGTCGTCGACAGCTACGACGGCCCGATGCCGCAGACCAAGTTCGTGCTGGGCAAAGCCC
>JBIKTT010000519.1:0-2699 GCA_044347925.1 Phycisphaerales bacterium | reverse complement strand
ATGAAGTCCATGACGGTTCCGGCGGCGTGGGCATCGGCGGTGTCGCTGATGGTGCGGACACAGGCGAAGGGGATGCCGTGCTCATGGCAGACCTGCGCGACGGCCGCGCCCTCCATCTCGACGCAGATCGCGGTGGGAGCGGCGGCGAGCACGTCGGCCCGGGCGGAGTCGCTTGCGATGAACCGGTCGCCGGAAGCGATGTCGCCGAGATGGACGCGGGGCGTGCGTGCGAGCATCGGGGATTTCAGGGTGGAGAGGTCGTCGCGGATGAACGCGTGGCTTGCCTCTTGGAGGGCTTCGCGGAGCGCGGGGTCGGACTCGATCGCGGCGACGCCCAGGAGCGGGATCTCGCCGCGGGGGTAGAGGGGGGAGGCGTCCAGGTCGTGCTGCCACAGGCGGTGGGCGATGACGATGTCGCCGACGGCGACGTCAGGGGCGAGGCCGCCCGCGACTCCGGTAAAGACGATCCGCGAGACGCCGTGGCCGATCAGGAGCTCGGTCGCGGTGGACGCGGCGGCGACCTTTCCCCACCGGGAGAAGACCGCGACGGCGGGGACGCCTTCGAGCAAGCCGCGGTGAAAGGTCCGGCCCGCCCGGCTGGTGGTCGTGACGCCGGACATCATGGCGAGGACGGCGTCGAGTTCCTGCGGCATGGCGGAGAGGATGCCGAGCGTGCTCATGAGGGAGTCTCGTTAGGGGGGTCCATCGGGGCTTTTCGAGAGGGAGAGAGCCTAGGGAGTAAGGCGTGCACGGGGCATATCCTGAGGTCCTATGCCACTGACTCGGGACCAACTTGCGATGCGTGCGGCGAAAGAACTCCGCGATGGGTACGTCGTGAACCTGGGGATCGGCATTCCGACGCTGGTCGCCAACTACATCCCCAAGGGGATGGATGTCTGGCTTCAGAGCGAGAACGGGCTGCTCGGGATCGGGCCGTTTCCGACCGAGGACAAGGTGGATGCGGACCTGATCAACGCGGGGAAGCAGACGGTGACGGCCCGTGCGGGCGCGTCGTTCTTCTCGTCGGCGGAGTCGTTCGCGATGATCCGCGGCGGGCACATCGACATGTGCATCCTCGGGGCGATGCAGGTGTCGGAGAGCGGGGACCTGGCGAACTGGATGGTGCCGGGCAAGCTCGTCAAGGGGATGGGCGGGGCGATGGACCTGGTCGCGGGGGTGCGGCGGGTGATCGTCGTGATGGAGCACACGGCCAAGGGAGGCGTGGCGAAGTTCGTCAAGTCGTGCGGGTTGCCGCTGACGGGCAAACGGTGCGTGCACATGCTCATCACGGACCTTGCGGTGTTCGAGTTTGACGAGAAGACGAGCCGGTTCAAGCTGATCGAGCTTGCGCCGGGCGTAACGATGGACGAGGTCAAAAAGGGGACGGAAGCCGCGTTCGACGTGGCGGGGACGGTGGGCGCGGTCGCGGTCTGAGAAGCCCGAGGCTTACGCGGCGACGCGGAGGGTCGTGCGGACCCAGTCGGGGGTGGTCGCGATGAACTGTTCGACGGTGCGGGCGCGGGTGAAGTAGTACCACGCGTTGAGGCCGGAGAAGAGGGTGCCGAGGACCGCGAGGCTGCCGTACAGCGCGAAGGCGACGTACTTGGACACGCCGGTGATGAGTTCATCCATGTGAGGGTCGCCGGTTGGCGGGACGACCGGCGGGTTGGTCGCGGCTTGCCAGAGCTGCCAGAGGCAGTACGTGAAGACGGCGGCGGCGAGGGTGAGCTGATTGCGGCCGAGGGTGCGGGCGGAAGCGGGGCTCAGCTTGCGGAGGCCGGCGGCTCCGCGGAACTCGACGGTGGCGAAAGCGGCGAGGGCGAGGACGAGGACGGCGTTCAGCACGGAGAGGTCAAAGAGGAGCATGAGAAGCGAGAAGGTCGCGGCGAGAGCGAGCGTCCAGCCGTTGAAGAGGGCGACGGCGGCGGCCCGGCGGATCTTGGCGGAACGGGCGCGTGCGGCTTTCAGCTCGCTGAGGTGCTGCGAGGAAAGCGGGCCCTGGGACGTGCCCTCGCGATGGCCGGACGGGATTGGTTGGGTGTGGGCTGGAATGGGTGCAGAGGGGAATAGGGCGTCGTCGACCGCTCGCGCGGTCGTCTCTTGCAGCCCTATTCGGCTCGAACGACCTCGACCTTGAGCTTGCCCAGCATTTTGGCGATCGGGCTCATGGCAGTCTCGAATTCGCCGTCCTTGAGGGTGGTTGTGACGAGAGCGATGTGCGTTGCGTCGAACGCTTGGCTGGCGAGGGTGGCGTCGAGCTCGATCCAGCGAGGGGTGCCGTCGACCTCGATGCGGGCCTGGGTCCACATGTGGTAGGCGAAGACCTGGTGCTCACCGGCGAACTGGTCGGCGAAGACCAGGCCGCTGACGACGCGGGAGGGGATGCTTGCGGCGCGGAGCATGGCGGCGGTGAGGAGGGCGTGCTCGGTGCAGTCGCCGGACTTTGAGCGGACGACCTCGCTGGCGGTGGCGAAGCCGCTGCCGAGGTTTTTGCTTTGGATGAAGCGGTGGACGTGAGCGCGGATGGCTTCGGCTTTCTCGGCGGGGGTGGCCTGTTCCTTCAGCGAAGCGAGTGCTTTGCGGGTTTCCTTGACGATCTCCTCGTCCTCGCTGTTGACCCATGCGGACGGCTTGAGGGCTCCGTCATCGTCGCCCTTGGCGGCTTGGGCTTTGCCGGAAGCATCGACGGTGACGACGGC
>JBIKTT010000518.1:0-2704 GCA_044347925.1 Phycisphaerales bacterium | reverse complement strand
TGCTCCGCCGCTTCGAACGCGAGCAGAAACCGCCTGCGGATCTCAAGAGCATCCTCGACCGTCTTGAGCCCTGGAGCCGCTTTCGCCCACGCATCCTTCCCGAAGTATGAGTGCGTCGCTCCCGTCGCAAGCACAAGCACGTCGTACGGAATCTCACCCGCGTCCGTCACGACAACCCGCTTGCCCGCATCCACCCGCTCCACATCCGCGAGCACGACCTCGGTGTTCCTTTGCGAAGCCAGCACCGACCGGATCGGAGCCGCGATATGCGCCGGCGAAAGCCCCGCCGTCGCCACCTGGTACAGCATCGGCTGAAACAGATGGTGATTCCGCCGATCCACCAGCACGACATCCACCCCAGGTGCCCGCCCAAGCCCCTTCGCCGCATTCAGCCCGCCAAACCCCCCGCCGACGATGACGACCCTCATTGCATTCTCCTTCAGAGCCCGACGCGCCAGCGAGGGTGAATCGACACGGTACCCCCAAACCACCTCCGTCTCCCGGCGGCACCCCTGCCTTCAGAGCCCGACGCGCCAGCGAGGGTGAATCGACACACGGTGCCCCCAAACCAGCTCCACCTCCCGGCGGCACTCGCTCTCGGCCACGCCTCCTACTGCCCATGTAGAACATACTCGCACGCTCTCGCCACAGACTCCTCCGTCCAAAGGTACCGTTTGCTTCCGCCCTCGGTCCAAACCTCCTGTTTCGCCCCGAAACAGCCGGCTTCGCGGAGTCGCCTTGTACTCCACGCTTTAAACTGCTCAAGGGCCGCGTCCGCCTCCACGTCCGTGCTCACGACAACATGAACATGATTCGTGCGAACGTTCACGGCACGAAGCGGCCAACGACGAATCTCGCAGTGCTTCGTGATGACCGCCAACACGATGCTCCGAGCTTCCTCCGAAAGCACCTCGGGCCCCGTCGGCATCGCCCGCAGCTCCTCGTACTCGCGAACGACATCAGCGGCGAGAAACGCCGTGCCGTACCGGTTGTGTTTCGCATCGACGCTTCCGCGAGCATCCCCGTGAAGCCAGGACCCATAGCACGTCCAAGTCAACAGGTACGCAAGCGGCCGTCCCATCCCGAATCCTATCAGAGCCCGACGCGCCAGCAAGCGCGAATCGACAAGGTACCCCCAAACCACCTCCGTCCCCCGGCGGCACCCCTTCCTTCAGAGCCCGACGCGCCAGCGAGGGTGAATCGACACGGCGCCCCCACACCACCTCCACCTCCCGGCGGCAACCCGGTCTGCCTCCGTCCGTACCGCCCAAATCCCTCGAAACTCGGGGACGCGTCTCCGCCTCTCCCTCGCTTGCGCGTCGGGCTCTGAAAAACCCTACCCTCCCGGCATGTCCACACCCACGTCGAAGTTCGACACCTACACCTCGCCCCTCGCCGAACGCAACGCTTCCAAGGAGATGCTCCGCTTGTGGTCGCCGCGCCACAAGTTCCAGACCTGGCGCCGCATCTGGCTCGCCGTCGCCGAAGCCCAGCACGAACTCGGCCTCCCCGTCACCAAGGAACAGGTCGAAGAACTCCGAGCCAACCTCGACGTCACCGACGCCGACATGGCCCTCGCTTCCGACTACGAACGCAAGCTCCGCCACGACGTCATGGCCCATGTCCACGCCTGGGGCGACCGCTGTCCCAAAGCCAAGGGCATCATCCATCTGGGCATGACCAGCCAGGACGTGGTCTGTAACGCGGACTTGCAACTCATTGGACAAGCTCTTCGCGTCACCACGACCAAAATCGTCCGCGTGATCGGGTCTCTCGCGAGTGCGGGATCGGCGAGCATGTCCGTGCCTGCCCTCGGGTTTACTCATTACCAGCCAGCCCAGCCGACTACCGTTGGGCGCAGGACAATGAACTGGGCCGCAGATCTGCTGCTTTGCCAACAGCGCCTTCACGCGACGTGGTGGTCGCTTTCCTTTCGTGGACTCCGCGGCGCGACCGGCACCCAAGCATCATTCGCCGCACTTTTCGGAAGCAGCCGGACTGTCGATCAGTTCGAAAGTGCCTTCCTCCGCGCCTTGCAAGACTCGGACAACCTGCCGACGCCTCAGAACTCTTGCGAGAGCCTGCCCCGGTTCATCGCACAGCCCGGCGATGCACCTCAAGCCAACGTATTTGACCTCACCGGCCAAACCTACCCCCGCGTCATCGACACCTTCATCCTCGCCGACCTCGCCAGCACCGCCTCCGTCCTCCACAAAATCGCCACCGACATCCGCCTCCTTAGTAACCGCAAGGAGCTCGACGAGCCCTTCGAGGACAAGCAGATCGGCTCTTCCGCCATGCCTTACAAGCGCAACCCCATGCGCTGCGAGCGCATCTGCGGCCTCACCCGCTTCGTCATGAACCTCGTCGGCAACGCTTACGACACCGCCGCCACCCAGTGGCTCGAACGCACCCTCGACGACAGCAGCAACCGCCGCCTCTCCCTCCCCGAAGCCTTCCTCGCCCTCGACGGCGCCCTCGACCTCATGCACAACGTCGCAAGCGGCCTCATCGTCCACGAAGCCATGGTCCGCAAGAACCTCATGGCCGAGCTCCCCTTCATGGCGACCGAAAACCTCCTCATGGAGTGCGTCAAACTCGGCGGCGACCGCCAGCACTACCACGAGGTCATCCGCGGGCACGCCCAAGCCGCCGGCTTCCGCGTCAAGAACGAAGGCGCCGACAACGACCTCCTCTCCCGCCT
>JBIKTT010000516.1:0-2707 GCA_044347925.1 Phycisphaerales bacterium | reverse complement strand
GGTTCGGCACGTCGCGATGATCGTTCCGGTGCCTGCGTTGATCCAGAACGCTTTGCCCTTCGCACCGCTCACGCCGATGACGCGGGTGAATGCGGCTTCACCCGCAGGACCGGGCGTGACGCGTTCGGTGATCGAGAGCGTGAGGTCGCCGCTCTTCATCGTCGAGCGGAAGGTCGGCACGCCGGCTTCGTCAAGGAGGTATCCGCCGAAGGTGAGGCCTGCTTCGCCGCCGCCCGCTTCGGGCCAGGTGGCCGGGGCTTCGCTTGCGACGACGATCGCCGGACCCTTGGGAGCCGACCAGATGAGTTTGCCCTGGCCTCCGGTGATGCTGCCGCCGCGGCTCTTCCATGCGCCGGTGGCGTCGAGGAAGTCGCCCTTCCACGCTTCAACGAGACGGACCTTGGTCGCGTCGTAGGCGAAATGGGTGCCGGCGGGGAAGCCGACCGCGATACCCCGGCTTCCCGCGTGCTGCAGGAATGAGCGGAAGACGATGGGCTTGCCGTCGGGCGTGAGTTTGACGGAGTCGCCGGAAGCGCCGACACCGGAGGGCGCGGGCCCGAACTCGCCGGTCTGGAAGTAAGCCCACATGGCTTCGGGCTGCTTGTACGCGTCGCCCTTGAGGACGTCGACCGCGCTGGACTTGCCCGTGAGGTAGAACTCGCTCATGCGGGTGCCGGGCTTGAACCGCTTGGGCTGGAGGATGTACGAACGCCACCAGTCGTACCGCAAGCGAGCGGCGAACTGCGTGATGCTCGGCCCGGCCGTGCCCGCCGGCGGCAGATCGCCCCAGACATGGCACGAGATGCAGTTCAGCCCCTGGTCGCCGATCAAGCGGCGGCCGGCGGCGACAAGCTCATCCGAAGACTTGGGCTCGGGAGCGTCGGTGTCGGGCCACTCTCCGTCATGGCTCGCCATCCCGTGCACCAGCCCTTCGACGTTGTCCTTGCCGAACTGCGGCATGCGCGAGAGCATGTACGGGCGGGCGCGAGCCGCTTCCATCAGCACCTGACGCGTCCAGTTGCTCGTCAGTTTCCAGCCCACAAGCGTGAGCTGCGGCGGCAAGCGACCCTCGTCGCCAAGTTCGGTCTTCTCGCTCGCCGAGCGGAAGTACGGGTCAAGCTCGCGGGGCACGCCGCCCGAACCGTCCTTCGCGTGGCAGGCGCGGCAGTTGAGAGCATCCATCGTCTGAAGCTCGTGCTCGATCGGCGCGGGCACGCCCGTCGCGACCTTGAGGCTCTCGATTCCGGCCGTCAGGGCTGCGATGTCGCCGTCCCGGAAAGCAAACCGCGGCGAGCCGGTGTCCGCCGGATCCATGCATCCGCGCCCGGGCATCATGTCCGAAAGCGGACGTGCTTCCACCATGGACGCGATCTCGACGCGGCCTCCGCCGACCTCGTGGCACGCCGCGCAGCCCTTGGTCGCGTACGCCGCGTTGCCCAAAGCCGCGCGGCCCGGATCGACCTTGAACGTCCCCGTCGGCTTGGGCTTGTTCCCCTCGTCCCACTTGGTGATGAGGTACCGCGTGATGAGGTCGGCTTCCTCTTCGTTCAGCTTCATGTTCGGCATGCGGCCCGACGGGTGCGAGCGAAGCGGATCAAGCAGGAACTCGCGGAGGGCTTCAGGCCGCCACTTGCCGGAAAGCTTGCCATGCGGCGAGTGCACCTTGTCCATCGATGGGACCGTGTCCGGCTGGCTCGTCTCCCCGAAGACCGCACGCGGTGATTCGTACGCGCCGTGGCATGCAACGCACCCGAGCGTGTGATAAAGCTCGCGACCGCGAGCGAATCCCTCCGGCTCGGTCGCAAGCGTTTCCGCCGGCCCCGGATCGCCGCCGTTGAACGACATGATGAAGTGCGTGATGTTGACCGCGACGTTCGGCTCGTTCAGGCCGTCGCCGATCACGTCGGGCATCCGCGTGTGCGGTTTGACCTGCCCCGGGTTCGCGATCCACTTGACAAGCCAGTCGGGGTTCGCGCGTCGAGCGATCTCGCCCAGCAGCGGGGCTTTCCGCGAATCGACCGCCGTCGGGCCCGCGTCGCCGCCGTCGTGACAGTTGAAGCAGCCGTACTCGCCCAGCAGCACCCGGCCATGCCGCGCCAGACGCGTCTGGTCCGCCAGCGTGCCCGACGTCTTCACCATCGCCGTCGGAATCGGCTCGGCCAGGAACCCCTGGTCCAGCCCGGCACGAAGCTCGGAAAGCCACTGCTTCTCCCACACCGTGCGGAGACGCGCCGGACCGTCGCCCGTGCGCACGAACTCGATCACCACGCTGTATTCACCCGGCGTGATGTCGGCCCAGTTTGTCAGGACCCCGCCCGGTTCGCCGCGAGCGGCAACACCGGTGCCCGAAGCCGTCGCGACCTGCTTGCCCCCGCCGCTCACACGGATCGTGGCTCTTCCACCCTCGACATCCATCGCCCAGCGGTGCGGGCCGGTCTTGTCGACCGTGAGCGTGCCCTCAAACACGACCTTCTGATCCGCCGCCGCGACGCCGAAGTCCAGCGAGCCGCCCTTCGCGAGCGCAAAGCTTGGGAAGTTCGAGTGCGACCGTGCGGTCGTCTTCCCGTCCGCCGACGTCACCGTCATGCTCCATCCGGCCGCCGTCGGGGCCGCGGCCTGCGTTGCGGCGGCCGGTGCCGGACGTTGCTCGGCGACGAGAAGCGGGAATTCGGTCGAGGGTGCGGGCCGCAGTCCGAAAGCCGCGGCA
>JBIKTT010000035.1:0-9806 GCA_044347925.1 Phycisphaerales bacterium | reverse complement strand
CCAGGACGGCGTGAACCACGGCGCCGATGAAGCACCGAGCCGTCGCCTTCTGATACGTCACATAGTCCGCCTTCATCGCGGCTCCATCTCTAGACGCGGCGTCCCGATCGGGCCGCCGGTCAAACTCGGAACATTCACCTGCTCACGAGCACGCTACAGAACGCCGTGCCCGCCCCACCACCGTGACACCCCGCCCCGATCCCTCTGGGATCGGCTTCCCGATCCAGGGCGGGTATTGTGCCGCCCCTCACGCCCGCTGTCCACCCTCCAGAACGAAACCTCGACGATCCGAGCCGCCCCGAGCCAACACCGGAGCACGAAAGCACAGGGTGCCACTCCGTTCGGACCGCCCGGACGGAACCCTTCCCCGTATTCACACTCTCTCCGGACAACGGCTCGGACAGACCGACCACGGGCGCCAGAACGGCGGCCGTCCCGGGGTCGACATACAAACGCTCTCGGTCTTACGTTCCGGGCGAACTTTGGTTCGTCCCCGAGCGAAGAATCTTTCACGGATGCGTTCTTCCCCTCCCGGCGCGGGGGTGGAGTATGCTTCCTCCCTTCGACGGGCCCCCGCGTTCGCCGGTGGTCACCCGTCCTCCCTTCCGAACTCCCGGAAGCGGCCGCCAGACTGCTTCGCCATGATCGCCCAATCGCTCACCATCGCCCGCAACGCCTTCGTGGAAAGCCTGCGCCAACCCGCGATGCTCTTCCTGGTCATCGGGTCGGGCGTCGTCCAGGTGCTCATCCCTTGGATGACCGGGTTCGCCATGGGTCAGGAAGAGTCCGGCGAGCTCGAGGGCGACAACAAGCTTCAGTTCGACATCGGTCTCTCTTCCGTCTTCGTCATCGCGACGATCCTCGCGGCGTTCATCGCCACGACCACCCTCTCGCGCGAAATCGAGAACAAAACGGCCCTCACGGTTGTCAGCAAGCCCATCGGCCGCCCGACGGTCGTGGTCGGCAAGTACCTCGGTGTGTCGGCCGCGCTGCTGATCGCGCTGGGGTCCATGATCATCTTCCTGCTGGTTTCGGTCCGGCACGGGGTGCTTTCGAACGCTTCGGACCAGCTGGACATGCCCGCGATCGTCTTTCCGCTTGCTGCGGTGCTGATCTCGCTGGTCGCTTCCGGATGGCTGAACTTCTTCTACGGCTGGAACTTCCCGCAGACCTCGGTTTCCATGCTCTTTCCGCTGCTCATCGTGGCGTTCGGACTGGTCATGGCGTTCGACAAGACGTGGGCGAGCCAGGAGTGGTTCCACGACTTCAAGCCGCAGGTGACGGTCGCGGCGCTCGCGCTGACGCTGGCCGTGCTCGTGCTCACCAGCATCGCGGTGGCGGCATCAACGCGACTCAGCCAGGTCATGACGGTGTTCGTCTGCCTGGGTGTTTTCCTGGCTTCGCTTCTGACCAACCACTTCCTCGGGCGGTTCGCTTTCAGCAACTCGCCGATCGGAATCGTGGCTTCGGCCGAGCCGACGGA
This sequence comes from Phycisphaerales bacterium, assembly GCA_044347925.1. GTDB lineage: Bacteria > Planctomycetota > Phycisphaerae > Phycisphaerales > UBA1924 > UBA2396. The sequence continues at coordinate 8,323 of JBIKTT010000035.1, read as the reverse complement.
CCTGACCCGCGGCGCCTTTGACCGCTCGGGAGACATGTACACGATCGAGCTCATCCGTCCGCCGAACGAGCCCCTCAAGCCCGGCACGCCGATCTACTACGGCATCAACGGGAACGGGTTTGATCTGGTCGCGTCCAAATACGAGCCGTTCACCGGCGACGCGTCCAAATCCGAGGACACCCTGGGGATCAATGCTCCGGCCGCCATCATCGTGACCTCGGCGACCGAGAAGAGCATCACCATCCGCAACATCGGGTATGAGGGTGTCCCGGTGAGCCGTCCCCCCCAGCCCCGCGACTACTTCTTCACCCAGCCGACCAAAGCCAACGCTTTCGCGATGGTCCCCTGGTCGGTCCTGCCGAACATGCACTACTTCTGGCTTTTGGACGCCGTCAGCCAGAACCAGCCGGTCCCGGTGTCGTACTTGGCCAGAGCGGCGATCTACGCCGCGTTCCAGGTGGGGGCCTTCCTCTCGCTGGCCGTCATCCTGTTCCAGAAGCGGGACGTCGGCTGACCCGGGGCGGCCCTGCCGGGGATAGAATCTCTCGATATGCAAGCCCAAGGCGGGCAAGGAGTTGAGTCCATGGAACGCAAGTCGCTGATGCGTGGCATCGATGTGCCCGACACCAAAGCCGACAAAAAGGCGAAAGAGAAGAGCGGCGATGGAATCCCCCCCGCCAAGATCGCTTTGGTCGTCGTCTGCTTCCTCATCGGCGGAGCGGGCATCGCGTACAGCGCCGGCCTCTTTGACGGCAAGCCCGTTCACAACAACAAGGTCGTCTCCCCCACCGGCGACACCCTGACGCCCGAAGCCGAGAAGCGCATCGAAGAGCGCAAGAAGAAGATGGAACTGCCCGAAGGGCACCCCCAGAAGCCGGTCATCGGCGCCAGCTGATCCGCTTCAAACGTACCGATATTCGATCGGAGCATCGACCTCCGGGTGCAAGCTCGCATGCACCGGGCAGGTATGCCCCACGCGCTCCAGACGCTCACGCATCTCCGCGGGCACCGACGCAGGCATGGTCACGACCACCGGAAGGCGGGCGATTCGCCGGGGGGCCGGCGGCTGCGTCATGTGCTTCTCGACCGTCGCGCTCGCTCCGGTCAGGTCGATCCCGTGACGCTCGGCGAACATCGCCATCGTCGTCAGGATGCATGAAGCCAGGCCCGAAGCCACCAGATCCGTCGGGCTGAACGCCGAAGCGTCACCGCCGATGTCCTTGGGGGCATCCGTCCGAAGCTTCGGCCCCTCGGGGTGCGTCAGGTCACACTTCTTGTTGCCGGCGTACCGAACCGCGATCGTGAGCATCCGCAAGCGTACTCACGACTCGGTCGTGTCGTACTGGGCCGCGTACACCCCGGTCCGAAGCCAGCGAAGCTGCCGGACAATATCGTTGCACAGCGTGCTTGCACCAAACCGGAACAGGTCCGGCGTCAGCCACGCGTCGCCCAGCGTCTCCTTCACCATGACGAGGTAGTGCAACGCCTGCTTGGCCGTGCGGATCCCGCCCGCGGGCTTCATCCCGACCTTCAGGCCGGTTTCCTCGTGCCAGTCGCGGATCGCTTCGAGCATGACGAGCGTCACGGGCATCGTCGCGGCGGGCTGGACCTTTCCTGTGCTCGTCTTGATGAAATCGGCACCGTGCGCGTGCTTCACACCCACCTCGCTCATCGCACGGATCGCAAGATCGCTGGCGCGGCGGACCTGGTCGAGGGTTTCAAGCTCGCCGGTTTCGAGGATCACTTTGAGGTGCGCGTGGCCACAGGCGATCTTGATCTGGCGGATCTCCTCGGCGACCTCGTCGTACCGCCCGGCGAGAAACGCTCCGCGGTTGATCACCATGTCGATTTCGTCCGCCCCGTCCGCGACCGCTCGGCGGACATCTTCGAGCCGGACCTCAAGCGGATACTGCCCGCTCGGAAACCCCGTCGCAACCGACGCGATGTGGATCCCGGTGCCAGCGAGCTCTTCGCGGCAGACCGCGACGAGGTTCGGATACACGCAGACGGCGGCGGCTTGCGGGAGCGAGCGGTCGTCCGGGTCGGGCGTCTGGGCTTTGCAGCAGAGAGCCCGAGCTTTCTCCGGCGAGTCCTTCCCCTCCAGGGTGGTCAGGTCGACCATCGAGAGCGCGAGCCGGAGCCCGGAGGCTTTCGCGGAGGACTTGATCGAGCGCTTCGTGAACGAAGCCGCTCGCTCGGCGGCCATGACGGGATCGACGGTTGGGCTGGCGTAGGCCATAGGCGAATTCTAGGGTTGGAGCGATTCGTGGCCCGCCGCCCCCCCCAGGCCCGCGAGAAACTCGGCGACCGCCCGCTCAGCGATCTCCGCCGGTCCCGGCGGGTTCCACACGCCGAGGTGATCCGCTCCGGGAACACCGACAAACCGCCCGCGTGCCGCCGAAGACGCGATCGCTCGCCCGTCCGCCACGGGCGAGATCTCGTCAAATTCGCCATGGAGGACGAGAAGCGGCACGGCCAGGTTCGCCGCATGCTTCGCACGATCGAAAGCCGCCGGCGCGAGTCGACCCGACACGCTCAGCCCCACCCACGACAGCGCCACCGGCAGATTCCACCGGTACGGCATCGCCGAAGCCGCGAGCACCGCCGCCGCCGGTGTCGCCGGCACCCGGTACGGAGCTTCGGCGATCACCCCCACCACGCAAGCGGGCTTGCTCGCCGCGGCTTCGATCGAAACTCCCGCTCCGAGCGAGAACCCGTACAGCACGACACGTTGGCCCTCGGGAAGCGTCTTGAGAAGCGACAGCAGGGCTCCCGCTTCCACCGCTCCAAGCCCGCACCGACCGGAAGCATCCCCGTGGCCGGGAAGGTCCCAGACGACGACCCGAGAAGCGTGCTTGGCCAGCACGTCGGCACGAGCCAGCATCGTCACCCGCGAATCTCCCCAGCCGTGCGTCACGACGACGATGGGACCCTCGGGAGCATCGCCCGTGATGTCCCACGCGGGCAAGTTGAGGCCCGACCACTCGAGCGACCATTCGCGGAAGACCCGCGGCTTGGCGAGTTCGCCCGGATCGCCCGGCCGACCGCGAGCGACCGCCCACGAATACGTGCGGCTTGGAGGGTTCCTGAGCACGCGCACGGTCTCGGTCACGCCGATGAAGCACGCGATCAGCAATCCGACGAGCAGAAGCACGGCAAGTCCGAGCACGCCCGAGCGTAGCCGCCCGCCGCTGCGCAAACCGCCGCAAAGCTGGTGGCTTCACATCCCGAATAGACGCTTGACGTCGTTGAACGTGACCAGCAGGAACATCGCGCCCAGGAACACGAGCCCCGCGATCGAGACCATCTCCTGAGCTTTGAGCGGCAGCGGCCTTCCGCGGATCTGCTCGTACAGGATCATCAGGAATTGGCCGCCGTCCACGATCGGGAGAGGCAGGAAGTTCACGACGGCGAGGTTCACGGAGATCAGCGCGAGGAAGAACAAGAGCCACATCGTCCCGCGAGCGGCGATCAGCGTGCCCACGTGCGCGATCCCCACCGGGCCCTGCAGGTGCTCAACCTTGACCGTGCCCTCGAAAAGCCGGGCGAAGGTGATGTACGTCTGAAGCATCACGCGGCGGGTCTCGCGAAGGCCAAGCCGAAGCGCATCCGCCGGGGAAGCGGCCCGAAGCATCACTTCTTCGCTTCCGAAAATCCCGAGGCCGGTCGGGGCTTGCCAACCAAGCTTGTGGAGGCGGACGGCATCGGCGGCGGGGATGAGCCATGTCACCTCGCGGCGCGGGCTTCCCGGAGCGGGCAGTTCGATCGTGAGGTTGACGACGGTGGACTCGGCCGCGTCGGGCTTGGTGGCTTTGAGAAGCGCGGCGCGGATCTGGCCGAAGTTCGAGACCGGCTCACCCGCGACCGCGACGATTCTGGAGCCGGGCCGCAGATCCAGGGCTTTCGCGGCCGGGGCCGGCCCGACCTTGCTGGGTTCGCGGAGCGTGACGAACCCTTCTGGCGCGGCGGCGATGTAGGTCCCCGTGTCCGCCGTCGTGCCGGGGTTGAATCCGATGCGCCCCTCGCTATTCACCGGCGCGATCAGATCAACCGCGCGAAGCCCGCCCTCGCCGTCGGCACGGAGCACGGTGATCGGAATCTCCTTCTTGGTCGAATGGCCCTGAATCTCCGCCATCCCTTGCGAGAGGTTCGGGAACTCGATTGTGCCCAGCCGGGCGAAGATATCGCCGGTGCGAAGGCCGACCCGCTCGGAATCCTGCGGCTGGATCCGCGCGACCGTCATCACGGGCATCAGCCCAAGGAGGTGCTGCACGGATTCGGCCGCGTCAAGCCGCCCTCGGACCAGGTCTTGCTCGAGCTTGGCGACGGGCGGCACGCTGATGTCGATCCGGGAGCCCGTCTCATCCGCGAACGAGAGTTCCACAGGCTTGCCGCCCGAAGCACGGAACGCTTCGGAGTACCGAGCGCCGGGGAGTTCCGCATCTGCGGGCGCACCCGGGGGCAGTTCGAACGACCCCGCTCGCACCAGACGCATCCCGGGCCGCACGCCCACGAGGCCCAAGCGGTCAAGCTCGGTGCCGAACCTCTCATTCTCTTCGTTCGTGCCGATCCGGGGAATCTCGCCCGATCTCGGAGCGTCAAGCCCCAAGCCGAGCAGGCCCGTCAGACGGTCGACCTCCGGCACGATCGAGAACCGCATCGGAGCCGGCAGGCCCTCGCGCTCGACGACCAGCGAAAGCGGCACGCCCCGGCGGGCCATGGTGGCCGCGAGCATCACGTCGCTGAAGGAGTTGGGACGCTCACCGTTGATCAACGCGATCGTGTCGCCCGGACGAAGGTGCGCATCCTCGGGCTTGAGGCTCAGCTCGGCGGCGTTGGAAGCGATCGCGTTGGCCGCCGGCCGACCCGGCTCAATATCGCCGATCGCCGCCGGCATGACGGGCAGACCAGCGCTGAACACGATGACGAAAAGCACCGCGGCGGTGATGATGTTCATCACCACGCCCGCCGAAATGACGATCATCCGCTTCCACGGCGCACAACGCTGGTAGCTGTCGGACTCGTCGCTGATCGCGGTCGGATCCGCATCGTCCTGCCCAAGCATGCGCACGTACCCGCCGATGGGAAGCCAGTTCAGCCGGTACTCCGTCGGGCTCAGACCCCGCTGACCGGAAGCCTGCCGGGCGAAAGCCTCGCGCTCGCTGGAACCTCGCCGCCATCCCAACCCGGGGCGATACGACACGACCGCAGGGCCCATGCCGATCGCGAACGCGAGCACGCGGATCCCCGCCCACCGCGCCGCGAGAAAGTGCCCCAACTCGTGCACAAAGATGATCGAACTGAATCCGAACACCACGAGCAGGAAGTTCATCAGGGTGACAAGCGGGCCCAAAAGGGATTCCATGGAGGATGCTATCGGCCACCGGTCGCTCCGGACGCCCGTTTGGAGCAACCCGCGGACGGAAAGCGGCGGCGACGGACAAAAAAGCGGCCGGGCCGGAAGAGTTCCGGCCCGGCGCGAGAATCGAAAGAAGCCGGAAAGCCGGCGTCTGGCTTACTTCTTCTTGCCGTACTTGACGCCGCAGCCGTAGGGCTTGGTGGAGGAGGTCGTCACGGCCTTGCCCGCGAGGAGCTCATCGACGGCTTTGCTGACGTAGTTGGTCTTGCCGACCTTGGCGCCCGAGTCGTCGTCGATCGCGCCGGTGTAGGCGATCTTGCCATCGGCGCCGATCACGAAGCACTGGGGGGTGTTGGTCGCGCCGTACGCGCGGCCCGTCTCGCCGGACTCGTCCAGGGCGATGGGGAACTCGATCTTCCAGTCCTTCTTCTTCTTGGCGTTGGTCTCCTTGCCGGAGCCCTGCTCGCCCGGAGCGTTGCTGTTGATCGCGACGATGGAGACCTTCTTGTCCTTGTACGCGGCCGCCATGTCGTTGAAGGTGTTGCCGCCCTTCTCGAAGTGCTTGACCACGAACGGGCACTCGGGGTTGAACCAGAACACGATCACGATCTTGCCGTCCTTGCGGAGATCGTCGAGTTTCACGTCTTTCCCGTCGGTGTCTTTCAGCGAGAACGAGGGAGCAGCGTCGCCGACCGCGAGGGCCTTCTTGGTCTCTTCCTTCTTGTCGCCCGGCTGGGTGAAGCCCGGGAGGACCAGCGCGGTGGTCGCGAGGGTGCCGATGGTGAACAACGCGAGAAGAGTCTTGGCCTTGGCCATGGAAATGCTCCGAGAAACCGAACATCCGCCGCCGACGAGCGACACGCCCGAAGCCGAGCGGAGTTCAAGGTCAGATCGTCACGAACCATACGACGTCTACCGCGTGGCGGGAGTTCCGTCGGCCCCCGCTCCGGGGCTGGTTTTCGGGTCCTTTTCTGCCTTTTTCTCCGGTTTTGGCGTTGTGTCCACGTGGTAGTGCTTCGCGGACTTGCCACTGCCGACCGACAGAATGCCGATTATGGGGGTTCCAGTGCGCAATTTCGACCGATCAGCCTTCAGCGCCGCGGTCAGAGTCTCGCCCTTGGCGGTGGCACCGTTGGCCAGGTCGCTCAACTCAGCGGAGGACTCGTGAGGCATGAAAGCGATCGCGTCCGCTCCGGGAGCGGTGAAGGTCACGGATTTCGCGGTGACTTCGACTTTGATGGAGCCGTCCTTCGGGAGGGGCTGGGGGACTGCGGCCCGGGCGGCTTCGATGACCGACTTGCCCGAGGCGGGCTTGGCGTCCGAGCGACGCTCGACCACCCGGACCTCGGCTTTGACCGTGCCGCCGCCGATCCGGCAGACGCTGGCGCACTCCATCCATTCGACGGGGAGCTCAATCGTCAGGGTCTGACCGGGCTTGACGGTGGGCGCGATCGTGACGGGCAGCAGCAGGACGGCTTGTTTTTCGTAGATGTGGTCGACGATGTCGCCGGGGAGCGCGTGGCGATGCGGCACGGGCCAAGCGATCTCGCCGAGGGTGACGCCCTCGGGCAGTTTGCTGGTGTCGAACTTGGGCGGCTGTCCGGTGTCGTTCTGACCGGCCCAGTAGATGTGCCAGTCCTTGTCGATGTCGAAGACAGCGGCGAGGGTGAGCGTGCCCCCGGGTTCGACCCCGTCAAATTCAGAAACAAGCTTCGCTTTCACGTGGTCCTCGTCCGCGGGGGGCATCGGGGCGACGCAGGCAAGAGCCGGAGCGATCAGGGCGAGGATCGGAAGCATGGGAACCTCCAGATGACCCGATGTGGGGAGAGCCGACGGAATCCGCTGGCCCGGCCCGCGATGGGTGCGAACACTACCGGCATGGTAGATGCACACCGCTCCCCGATGTTCCAGAACCGCGCCACGGGTTTTCGCATGCTGGCCCGGTCCGGCTTGGCCGTGATGCTGGCCCTCCTCGTGATGGTCTCCGGGGTCGGCTGCTCGACGGGCCCTTCGGATGCGGACATCAAGACGATCAAGATCGCTCCGTTCCGGGCTTTGGTGGAGGAATCGAAGACCAAGCCGGGTCAGATCCTGATCATCGATGCACGCTCGGCCGACGAGTATCGGGCTTCGCACATCGAAGGTGCCAGGAACCTTCGGGCCGATCAACTCCGCCCGGAAAGCCCGGTCTTCTCGCAGCTCACCGGGTACGAGACGATCGTCGTCTATGGCGCCGACCCGGCGAGCGGGTCGGCCAAGCAGGCGACGAAGCGTCTCATGGAGTACGCGGAGGGAAGCATCCTGTGGTTCCAGGGCGGGATGAAGTTCTGGAAAGCCGCGGGCTATCCGGTGGTCGAGAACGCGCCGAGCGGCCCTCGACCGGTGGACATTTCACCCTCGACATCGCTCCCGCCGCTTCAGCAGCCGCAGCCGGCGGCGATCCCGTCCGGGCTTCCGACGCCGCGCTGAATCACATGCCGCCGACGGGGATGGGCTCATCGCTCATCGCCATGCGGACGGTCTGTTCGGCGAGGATGTCGACGGCGTCGTAGATGCGGATGGGGCAGTTCTCGGCGGTGACCACCATGGGAGCTTCCGAACAGCCGAGGATGACGCCTTCGCAGCCGCGTTTGGCGAGTGCGTTGACGATGTTGAGTACGGCGGTCTGCGAAGACGGCTTGAACTTGCCGTAGATCAGTTCCTCGAAGATGATGTTCTCGAGGGTGTCGCACTCGAACTCGGAGGGGATCTCGACGCGGATCCCGCGGAGGCCCAGGAGGGTCTGGTACGCGGCTCCCTGCATGACCATCTTGGTGCCGATGAGGCCGACGTGCTTCTGACCGACGTTTTGCACGCTTTGAGCGACGAGGGTCGCGGGATTGACGAGGGGGATGGGTGAGCCCGCCTGTGCGAGCGGCAGCGCGTGGATGACGACCTGGTCGGGCGTCACGCCGAACTGAGCGC
>JBIKTT010000515.1:0-2725 GCA_044347925.1 Phycisphaerales bacterium | reverse complement strand
GGGATCCCCTTCTACGACAGCATCCTCTTCGATCAGATCGGCTACAGCGCAATCACACTGGGAAACCACGACTTTGATAGCAACCCCGACGTGCTTACCGACCTGATCGCAGGCACCACCACCACCACGTACATCTCCAGCAACCTCGACTTCACCAACGAGCCTGGACTCCTCGGTCAACAGATCGCCGGCAAACTCGCCAAGAGCGAAGTCGTCACGGTCGATGGTCGACTGATCGGCATCGTCGGCGCCACCACAGAGTCGTTGCCTCTCATCTCGAGCCCACGCAACACCATCGTCAACCCCGTCGCCTCAGCGGTTCAGAACGAAATCAACAGCCTCACGTCCAACGGCGTGAACATCATCATCCTCAGCACGCACCTCCAAGGTCTCTCGAGCGAACTCGCCCTCGTGCCCCTCCTCACCGGTGTTGATGCCGTGATCGCCGGTGGCGGTAGCGAACTGCTCGCGTCACCCACGGACCTCCTCGTCCCCGGCGACGTCGCTGCTTTCCCCTACCCCGTCACCGCAAGCGACTTTGACGGCAAGACCATCCCGGTCGTCACCACGGTGGGCGACTACAAGTACGTCGGCCGTCTCGTCCTCGGATTTGACTCGTTCGGAAACCTCGTCGCGACAGATTCGAGCCTGAGCGGCATCAAGCGCGTCAGCGGCATCGCTCCCGACGCCGTCGTGCCCGATGCGCTCACGCAAACCCTCGTTGTGGATCCGGTCCAAGCCGCCAACGATGCCTTGGCGAGCAATATCATTGCCGTCTCCGATGTGCCCCTCAACAGCCGACGCAACGTCGCTGGCGTGGGTGTCCGAGTCAGCGACACCAACGTCGGCAACTTGGTCGCCGACTCACTCCTCTGGGAAGCAGACCGGATCTCTCGCGCCACCAGCCTGCCCATCCCCGATGTCGCGATCCAGAACGGCGGCGGCATCCGCCTCAACAGCCAGCGCGCCGCGGGGCCCATCAGCGAACTCTACACCTACGACCAACTCCCTTTCACGAACTTCCTGACCCTCGTCCCAAACATCAGTGCCGAGCATCTCAAAGTCATCCTCGAAAACGCCGTCAGCCGCGTCGAGTTCGCCGACGGACGTTTCCCGGCGATCTCCGGAATGCGCATCGTCTGGGACGCCAGCGGCACCGCCCAGATTCTCAGCGGCGTCACGCCTCCTTACGCTGTCACCACTCCCGGGACACGTGTCCGTGAGCTGGTCCTCTCAGACGGACGGGTCCTTGTCGCCAACGGTTCTGTCCTGCCGAATGCTCCCTCCGTCAACGTCGCCACCATCGACTTCCTCGCCGTCGCCGGCGGCGACCAGTACCCCTTCAACAACGTCCCCTTCGTACGCCTCGGCGTGACTTATCAGCGCGCCTTCTTCAACTACCTGACCCAGGGCCTCGGAGGCCAGGTGCTTGGGCAGTTCTTCCCCAATGTTATCAACGATCGCATCATTCGCCTGAACTGAGCAGATTCTGCTCGGTGTATCCGCGCTCGTTGCCGCACGCTTGGATCGTTCGTTTGCAATCCAAGGGGCTCCAGGTCGAATACGACGTGGAGCCCCTTTGCTTTCCACCTCAGTGACTTGGTTGTCTCGGGCAGCTTCTTGGGAGGTTCAGCGGTTGCTACACCCGCCTTGATCGCTCGGGTGCTTCCTGTCATTCTTTCCTACCCTCCACGCGTGCCCCGCCACGAGCGCACCATCGCCTAAGAAGGGACTGATTGCTGCGGCTGGTAGAAGCAGGAACCCCCCGCGCCCTGGGCACTCGCCGAATACGCCGGCGCCGACTCCCAGACCGAGGCCGCACGCCCCTGGCGACACGCGCAAGTTCGGACTCGAACGCAAGACAATCGAAGACCTCCCCCCGAGCGCCCCGGCCGCGTCGCTCCCTGCATCGCGCAGTATGTCCTAGAACGCGCCGTACGCTAGCCGGTGGAACTCCCGGGAACCAATCGCACCGACTCGGGCGTGCACGCCCGCAGAATGGGTAATCTGGGTGTAGATTCGTGGCGAATCGGGGTGTGTTCGTACGGACTTCTGTACCGTCACGCGAGCTCGTCCGATACCATGTTCGGGGCGGAAATCGGAGCGAGCATGCGTGCGCGATGGGTGAGTTTGGCGGTGGTTTCTTTGGCGGGAGGGGCTGCGCGGGCGCAGGAACTCGCGGTGGCGTTTCGCAACGGGGTGAACATCGGGGCGTCTGCGGTGGATCAGTTCGGGCAAACGTTTGCGGTGACGGGGCTGAGCGGGATTGCGCATGCGGGCGGGGAGACGTATTGGGCGGTGATGGATAATTCGGACAAGCTGGTGCGGCTTCGGATCGTGGTTGCGGGCGACGGGTCGATCACGTCGGCGGCGATCACGGGCGGGCTGACGCTTGCGCAGTCGCGCGACCATGAGGACCTTGTGCTGACGCCGTGGGGTACGGTTTTGGTGTGCGAGGAGAAGGGGCCGGGGGTGCACGAGTACGCGCTGGCGGATGGATCGCTGGTAAGGTCGCTTGCCGTTCCGGCGGTGTATGGGAATCGTCGGGCGAATTTCGGGTTCGAAGCCATGACGCTGGGCGCGGATGGTTCGCTTTGGATCGCTAACGAGGAAGCACTGACGGTGGATGGCGGCGTGTCGACGCCGAGCGCGGGGACGCGTGTGCGGATCCAGTGCTTTGACGTGACGCCGAGCACGGCGGCGGCGGGTTTGCAGGTGGGGTATC
>JBIKTT010000034.1:0-9833 GCA_044347925.1 Phycisphaerales bacterium | reverse complement strand
CGATGGGGATGCGCCGCGTGAGCAGGCTGGTGATGAGTTCGACGTCGACGGGTTTGGCGAACCGGGCGTCCCACACCGCGACCTTGAGGTCTTCACCGACCATGGCGGCGGCTTTGAGAGCGTCGATCGCGGAGGTGCCGAAGCCGAGGACGGCGAGGTCGGGGAGCTTGGCCCGCTTCTCCGACGCGTGGCCCTCGAGATCGCTGAGCCACTCGTACCCCTTGCTGAGGCAGCGGGCTTTGCCGAGCTCGAACGCCGGGCACGCTTCGCCCAGGAGCATCTCGGTGACGGTGTCGCGCGGGTAGCGGACGGCGGAGAGGCCGGTGTCGTACGTCCGCATGAATTCAAGCGCGGCTTTCAGGCTCGGCTCATCCGCCGCGGCGGTGAGGACCGCGTTTGGAAGCGTCCGGAGGATCGAGATGTCGCAGAAACCGTGGTGAACCGCGCCGTCGCCGCCGACCAGGCCGGCCCGGTCGAGGCAGAGACGCACGGGCAAGCCCTGCAGCGCGACCTCTTGGAACGCTTGGTCAAACGCCCGCTGGAGGAACGTCGAGTAGACGGCGAAGAACGGCTTCCAGCCGGTTTTCGCGAGGCCCGCCATCATGTCCATCGCGTGGCTTTCGCAGATCCCGGTGTCGAAGGTCCGCTCGGGGTACTTCGCCAGCGGCTTGCTGATGCCGGTGCCGTCTGGCATCGCGGCGGTGCAAGCGACGATGCGGGGGTCGCGGTCCATGAGATCAAGGAGGGCGTCGCCGAAAGCGGAGGTGAAGCTGCGGCCCTCGCTCTTGATCTCAACGCGGCAGCCTTCCTCGTCAAGCTGCGGGTCGATTTTGAAGGGCGCGGGGCTGTGGAACCGGCTGCTGTCCTTCTCGGAGAAGTCGTATCCCTTGCCCTTGATGGTCTTGACGTGCAGGACCAGCGGGCGGTCAAAGTCCCGGGCTTCGCGGAGGAAAGCGATGAGCGTGGGGAAGTCGTGGCCGTCGATGGGGCCGACGGTCTTGAGGCCGAACCCCTCGAACCAGCCGCTCTGGATGTCGGTGTTGTGCGTGGCTTTCTTGGCCGCTTCACCCCACCAGTGGTACGCGTCGCGGACGAGTCCGCCGCCGGGCATGTTGTTGAGAGCGTCCTTGGCCCGCTTCTTGAAGTCGGTGTACGACTGGCTGATCCGCAAGCGGTCAAAGTAGTGAGAGATCGCGCCCTGCGGCTTGCTGATGGACATCCCGTTGTCGTTGAGCACGACGAGGAACTGCCGCTTGAGCATGCCGGCCGCGTTGAGGCCTTCCATCGCGAGGCCGTTGACGATCGAAGCGTCACCGATCACGACCGCGGTGCGGCGCGAGATCGAGTCCTTGGTGTCCGGGCCCTCGCCGTTGAGGGAGTCGCCTCGGGCCATGCCCACGGCGGTTGAGATCCCCGTTCCGGCGTGTCCGACGCTGAAAAGATCGAACGGGCTTTCCCGAGGCTCGGGGAACCCGGCCATTCCCTCGCGGGTGCGGAGAGCCCCGAGCATGGACTGACGCCCGGTCAAGAGCTTGTGCGGATAGCACTGGTGCCCGACGTCGAACAGAAGCCGGTCGTGGGCGAAGTCGAAGACGTAGTGCATCGCGATCGTGAGTTCGATAACTCCGAGGTTGGGCGCGAGGTGCCCGCCGGATTTCTTCACCTGCTCGCAAATCGCTTCCCGCATCTCCTGAGCGAGTTGCGGCAGGCGGTCCATCGGGAGCTTTCGGAGATCGGCCGGGGAAGAGATAGCGGAGAGCAGGGACATCGAGTTCCTTACGTCATGAACACGGGCCAGGGTCGGCCCGGGCACCCTGCTTTATTCTAGAACGCGGTTGTGGGACGCGAAGGGCTCCGGGAGGTCCGAATCTCGCGGGGGATTCGCCCGGCTGAGGTCCGTTTCGGAGGGTCTGAGAGCCGCGTCGCAAGCGGTTTCAGCGGCTTCGGGCGGCGAGCAGGTCGGCCAGTTCGGCCAAGGGGGCGGCGGCATCGCCGAGGGGTTTGACGCACTCGCGGGCCGAGATGCGGAGGCGTTCGACCTCGGCTTTCGTCGCTTCGACCCCGAGGACGACGGGGAAGGTGAGCTTGCCCGCCGAAGCGTCTTTGCCGGTGCGTTTGCCGGCGTGGTCGCTGGGCTGGGTCACGTCGATGAGGTCGTCGACGGCTTGGAACATCAGGCCGATGTCGCGGGCGTAGTTCGTGATCGCAGCGGGCGGCTCTTGCGCCACGCCCGGCCGCTTGCGGGCCAGGCCGAGCATCGCACCCATGCGGCACGAAGCCGCGATCAGGGCGCCGGTCTTGTTGAGGTGGATCTGGTCCAGACGGTCCCGTGCGCTCATCGAGGGCTCGAACCCGCCGAGGGTGTCGTAGACCTGACCCGCGATCATCCCGTTGGTTCCGGCTGCGAGTTCGACGACCAGCGCCGAAGCCAGTTCGCCGCCGATCAGCCGCGACTGTTCCGCGAGGTGGGTGTACGCGAGGGAGAGCATGGCATCTCCCGCGAGGATCGCCATGGCTTCGGTCGTGTGCTTGTGGAGCGTCGGCCTTCCGCGACGGAGGTCGTCATCGTCCATCGCGGGCAGGTCGTCGTGGACGAGGCTGAAGGTGTGGATGAGCTCGACCGCGACGCCGGCGGGGAGGCTTGAGTCGCCCGGGGCGCCGACGGCGCACGCGGACCACCATGCGAGGACGGGGCGCAGGCGTTTGCCGCCGCTCATGAGGGCGTATTCGATGGCGTCGACGAGATTGACGGGAAGGTGGAGCTCACCGACGAACTGGTCGAGAGCGTGCTCGATCGCGGGCTTTGGCGCGAACAGGCGCGATTCCGCGTCCGGCTGGGCCGCCCCGGCCTGGTTCACGCCGGCTTCTCCTGCGAGCGGAGCAATTCGTAGATCTCGGCGGCGGAGGTCGCGGCGTAGATCTTCTCGCGGAAGGATTCCATGATCATCAGGCGGCTGACCTGGGCGAGGGCCTGGATGTGGTCGCTGGTCTTGTCGGGGGGGCTTGCGAGCAGGACGATGAGGCGGACGGGCTGGCCGTCGATGGCTTCGAAATCCATCGGGGCGGAGGGCTTGCCGATGGCCATGGCGATGCCGGACATGCCGGGGCATTTGCCGTGGGGGATGGCCAGGCCGTGTCCGATGCCGGTGGTGCGGGTGCACTCGCGGGTCCAGACGGCGTCCTTGAGGGCTTTGGCGTCCTTGACCTTGCCGGCCTGCGCGAGCAGATCCACGAGTTCGTTGATCACGCCCTGTTTGTCGCTTGATGCCAGGGGCACCTTGACGCACTCGGGTGAGAGAATGTCCAGCAACTTCATGCAGAGCCCCGAAAATCGCTTCCGGTCGCGCCGACTGCCGCGACCGGTTGGGCGTGTGGGGGGGAGTTTAGCCTTGGTCGGAGGCCCGCGCGGGGGCGAGAAGGGTCCGGGTCGCGCGAAAACGGCGGAGCTGTTCGCATTTCGTACATGATCCGCGATGGGCGGGGGCTCGACCGGCGCGGGGGGGCGGACAATCCGGGTGAAACGTTCAAATTCCGTGGAAAAGGGGTAGCGGCGCGGCCGGGACTTGGTAGACTGAGGGTGGAGAAGGACCCGCTCGGTTGTGCGACGAGCGGCTGAGAGGCCGGGACGGACGGTCCGGCTCCGGCTGAGATTTCGCGACGGTGGGCGACAACCAAAGGAGGTCGCCGATGGGTCTCGATTTCGCGATCGATGAGCTTTACGCCACGGGTTGGACGGCCCTCGATAGTTCGGGCTGTCTGCGTCACACCGATGGCCGCTGGTACCCGGGCGTTACGCGGGTCACGTCGGAGTTCAAGTCAAGCGGGTTTGACCTGAGCGTCCGGCACATCCAACTTTTCGACTGCTTCCGCGCGGAATGGAAGGATGCCATCGGCACTCCCTCCGGCGCGGTCGTCGGTCGAACGCAAGCGGAAGCGGCGGTCTACGCCCTCTCGCACATGCGCCGCCGCGCCGCCGCGGCCGCTCATGCCGAGCCCGCTCGCGCTGACACGATGGTGGAACTCAAGGCTGGGTCCACGCTTCGCGTGGGGGCCTGACCGCGGGGCCCGCGGCCCCGTCACCAACCGCCCGTTCGCCCGGCGGCGCTGGCTTCGCGGTTCTCGCGGCCGGGGCGTCGCTTGGCCAGTCCCGATCTCCGCCACTCCCAATTTGCCATTCTCCCCTCGCCGGTCGCAGGAATGGAGCACGCGATCTCGGGCGCCCAACACGTCCAGGACGCACATTCGCACACAGACGACGTGAGCGAGGGGTGACCCACGGCCATCTCCGGACGGAGGTGGCCGTTTTGCTTCCGGTTCCTCGGTCAGAGCCCGCAGCGCGAGCAAGGGATTGCACGCAGGCGTCGGGTGGCGGTGCGGAATGTGCCTCGAACTCGCGGTCGGAAAGCCATCGGCGATCAGCGGAAGCGGTGGGTCGTGGCGATTGTGCCTTTGGCTAGAATGCAGCGGAAGCGACGAGCCAGCCCCGCTTGATTAGAAAGATCCTCGTGCCACCGGCCCTATGACACCAAGAAAGATATCATCGGCGGAAATTCGTCAGATCGTTGCTGACTACCTTCCCTTTTTCCCCGGATGGAAAGTGATCGGAGGGGATAAGCTGCTTCGCGTGGATGGCTTGATTGGCCAATCAATTTGGTTTGATCGCCTCCGCACGGGCGCGTATCGTCCTGTTTCGCGAGTGCATGTTTGGGTGGCCCCCGGTCCTGGCGAAGGATCGTTGGTGCTGGCGCAGGTCCTGGACATCAAGAACCGAGAGGTCGCGTTTCAGAGCCATGCGCAGCAGCTTCGATCTGTTGTTGATGCTCTGAAGTCGGAGATCGTGCCTTCCGTGGTGAAGCCCCTTGACGCGAAGACAGTCGCGGAACTGCTGGCTTCTCAGGCATGTGGCCGTCCCGCCGACACGTACGCCTTGGCATGCTTGCTCGCGGCTTTGGGACGATCGGAGGAGGCTAGAGGGTGTATTGCTCATTATCATGAAGCACTCAGATTGCTTGAGCTCCCTTTTAATGCGCTGGATCGCGATCGCGCAGAGTATCTCGCGAAAGTTGAGACATGGATGAAGCAGTCGACGGCTGTCGTCGAACTTCGTGCAGTTGCCGAATCTGAGAAGGCGAAGTTGGCTCTATTGTGAAGCGGTTCTCGCGGTCGAGGATCGATGCTGGCAGAAGGTCGTGGCACCCCGGTCTTCGGTTCGGCTGGGTTGCAAGCGAAGGGCGATCCCCGTTTCCGCTGAGGGGGGAGTGACGGTCCTGCCACCGACTGCGGCACGGCTAACCACGCGTCGGGGTTGGTCGGGCAATCCGAAGCCCCGAGTTCACGAGCTACTAGCGTTTCTTGAGCCGAATCGCTCGCACGTTGACCACGGCTTCGCCGGGCTTGTTGAGGGCTCGAAGGACCACGCGGTGTGATCCTTCGGGCAGGGTCACGCTTCCGAGTTCGACGGTGCGGTACTGCTGCCATCCCCCCGTCGCGGTCACGGTGAACTCCAGGTTCGCGGAACCGCCTTCGAACTCAAGTCGCATCTTCGCGCCGGCCGCCGCGTCGGCGCAGCCGAGGTCCGCTTCGACGGCGAACTCGCCGCGTTGCCCAAACCCGATCCCGATCGGCCATGTCGCCGTCGCCGCGGGATCAAGCCAGTAGCCCACGTTGTATTTCACGTCGCCCACGTCGCCGACTTTTTCGACCCGAATCGACGGGCCCTCGAGTGTCGCGTCGTGCGGCGTCAGCGTGAGCACGCCGTCCGCGCTCGGAAACACCAGGTACGCCATCGGCTCCACGCCGCTCGCAAGTTCCAGCTTCACCACCGAACAGGATTCATCGACCGGCCGGGTCGGAAGGCTGACGACGAGACGCCCGCTCTCGGTGTCGGAAGGCCCGGCGGTGACCTCGCCCCCGCCGAGCAGTCGGGCGGTCTTTACCGCGCCCTTCATCGGCACCACCAACCGACCGTCGACCGGCCAATCGAACACCATCAGATACAGCACGCCGGGCTTCTGCGTCGCACGCCCCCAGGGCAGCCGTGCAAACGGGCTGGCCGTGGTGCCGTAGATCGCCTCGGAATTGACCTTCATCCACGCGCCCACACCCTTCAGCGTCGCCTGTGCTTTCTCGGGCACATGGCCGCGAGCGTCGGGCCCGATGTTCAGGAGCAGATTCCCACCCTTTGAAACGATGTCGCACAGCAGCCGCACCACCGTCTTCGTGTCCTTCCATCCCGTGTCGTGCGCGCTGAAGCCGTACGACTCGTTCAGCGTGTGGTTCACCTCCCAGTCCATGCCGGGGAGGCCCGTGGGCGGCACATACTTCTCGGGGGTTCCGTAGTCCCCGTTCTTGTTCTCGAGCCCCTCGAATAGCCTGTTGTTCACGACGATCCCCGGCTGTGTCTGACGCAGGTCGGCCATGAGCTGGGCCGCGCCCCATTTCTCCCCCTGACGATCGCGATCCGAATAGTCAAACCAGATCGTGCACAGCGGTCCGTAGTTTTTCAGAAGTTCGCCCACGTGGCCCCGCACGTAGTTGATGTACTCCGCGTGGTTTCGCTGACGCGTGGGCTTGGGGTACGCGGGGAGAGCCATCTCGTACGCGTCGGGGTGCTGCCAATCGAGAAGCGAGTAGTAGAACCCCGCCCGGAGCCCGCGTGATCGCATCGAGTCCGCGAACTCCTTCGCCAGGTCACGCCCCGCGGGCGAGATGTTCGTTCCGCCTGTGATGTCGTTCTTCTGCGAGTAGGGATCACGCGAGTTGAAAAGCGTGAAGCCGTCGTGGTGCTTGGACGTCATCACCGCGTACCGCATCCCGGCTTGCTTGGCGAGGTCCGCCCACGTCTCGGTGACACCCGGCTCGGGGGCGAAGAGCGGCTTCATCTGTCTGGCGTACTCCGCGCACGGCACCGCCGCCCAGTGCTGGATCCACTCCGCGTAGTGCTGCGGATACACCTTGCCGTCCCAGGACCCGCCTGCGCCCGAGTACAGCCCCCAGTGGATGAACATCCCGAACCGTGCTTCGCGCCACCACCCCATCCGCTGATCGCGCGTCCCGGCCCACTTGGCGAGTTCCGCCGATTGGTCCGGCGGTTCGAAGCCGGGGACCGGCGCACCCAACACCGCACAGCCGACAAGCCACGCCGCGCCAACGAGCTTTTTCATCCGGGCTTTCTCCTTCGATACTTCGCCCACGTCAGCGTGAGCTCTCCGGCGGGAGTCTACACGAAGCCGCGGAGGCCACCACCCTGCCTCGGGAGGGTGGTGGATGGTCGCACGACGGGGATTGGGCGGGCGATCCGCCGAGAGCCAGTCGTGGGTCGGGAGCGGAACCGGCGATCGGGCTTTCGGGACCTGAACATGTCCCGATCCTGCGGCGGGTGCGGGGGGGAGGGGTTGTTCCGGCGGGGTTCGGGGGGTTCGTGAGCGGAGTCGCGCCGGGCTCCAGCCGAAAGACCGATCGAGCCTCGTATGGGAGGGGTCTGGCGGCTTGGTCGGGCGTGTTGCCCCAAACGAGGTCGCGACCGAGTTGCTGTTGAAGCTCGAGGCGGCCGTATCGTTGGGGCCGAGAATCAGAAGGTAGAGCGTGCCCGAGAGGGCCCGCTTGCGAAGAGCACAGGAAAGAGGAGTCTGCACATGAAGATGATGCGCGTGATGGCGGTGGCGGCGATGGTGGCGGTCTGCGGGACGGCGATGGCCCAGGACAAGGCGGAGAAGCCTGTCAAGGGTGTGCCGCCCAAGGACGCGATCCCGGCGCCTGCTCTCCAGCCCGTGCCCAGCGACTCCGACGGCGGGTTGCTCTTCGCCGAGCCGACGATCCAGTTCGAGAAGCTCGAGTTTGACTTCGGCAAGATCTTCGATGATCAGCCGGTGGAAGCCGAGTTCAAGTTTACGAACACGGGCGGCGGGGCTCTTGTCATCACCAACGTGCAGACCAGCTGCGGCTGCACCACGCCGGACTGGGACCGTCAGCGCAAGCAGTACAACGCGGGCGAGTCGGGCGTGATCAAAGCCCGGTTCGATCCGGCTCACAAGTCCGGTCTGCAGACCAAGACCGTGACGGTCACGACCAACGACCGGGCGAACCCGACGATCGTGCTGAACCTCAAGACGAACATCACGCCGATGGTGCAGCTTGAGCCGACGTTCCAGGCGTTTGAGCCGATCCAGAAGGGCACGACGGCGACCAAGCTGATCAAGGTGACGGGCCGCAAGGATGGCTTTGCGGTCTCCGAGGTGTCGGTCAGCCCGACGGAGGTCTTCACGGCCCGCGTGCTTGGGTCGAAGAAGGTCGAGGTCAACGGCGAGATGCTGACGCAGGCCGAGATCGAGGTGAGCATCAAGCCCGGGGCCCCCGTCGGCCGCTGGTCGGCCACGATGCAGGTCAAGACGAACGATGAGAAAGCCAAGCCGATGCCGCTCGGCCTTTCCGGCGAGGTCCAGGGCGATCTGGTCATCACGCCGCAGCAGGCGATGATGGGTGTGGTCGCTCCGGGCGCCGATTTCGGCACCGAGATCAAGGTGACGCGGAAGGACGGCAAGCCCTGGCTTCTCAAGGGCACCGAGCTTCGCTCGATGAACCCGAATGATCCGACCAAGCCCGAGATCGCCGTGACGACCAGCCGCAACGAGAACGGCGACACGCAGACGATCAAGCTCGCGGGCAAAGCCCCGAATCAGCCCGGCTACCGGTACACCGGCGAACTCGTCCTCATCACCGACGTCCCCGGCGAGGAAGCCGTCCGCGTCCGCGTCATGATGACCGTCCGCCCCAACGCGGCCGGCTCGCCCGGCGGTCAGCCGAAGAACCCGAGCTTGGTTCCCAGCTCGGCCCCGGCCAAGGACCAGCCGGTCAAGCGTCCCGCCGGCACGCCCGCGGGCGGCGTTCCCGGCGCGGGTCCCGGTGAGTCCTTGAGCTCCACGCCCAAGTGAGTCGGAGTCTCGGATCCGTGTGCGGTGTCGGGAACTCGTTGAGCGGTCCAGAGGAGTGCTTTCGATGATGCAGCGTCGGTTGATTCATGCCGGGATTCTGGCGGTGGCGGGAACGGTGCTCGTTTGCGGGCCTCTCGCGGTGGCGCAGGTCGCGCCGCTTCCGGGAGGTGCGCCCGCGGCACCCCAGCCGACCAATCCTCAGGTCACTTCGGAGGAGACCGGCAAGCAGCCCGCCGCCGCGGCGGGCGAGCAGCCCAAGTTCGACATCGAACGCAAGGTGCAGGACTGGGGCGTCGTCACCGATCAGGATGCGCTCAAGGGCGAGATCAAGTTCAAGAACACCGGCAAGTCCAGGCTCCTCATCACCGAGGTCAAGCCAAGCTGCGGGTGCGTGCGGCCCAAGCTCCGCGGCGATAAGCGGCAATACGAGCCGGGCGAAGAGGGTGTGCTCGACATCGCGTTCGAGCCGCTTAACCGTCAGGGCGAGACCAACATCCACATCGCCATCCGCACCAACGATCCGACGGCCGCCGTCACCAACATCGACGTGAAAGCCGACGTCAAGCCGACGGTGGGCGTCGAATCTCCCGACGGCATGTCGCTTGGAACCTTCGACGCGGGGAGCGCCAAGTCGCTGACCTTCTACATCTTCGGCGTCAGCCCGGATTTCAAAGCGACCTTCGCGACCATCAGCGCCGAGTCCGGCTTTGAGGTCAAGGTCGGCGAGACGGTGGAAGCCGTGCACCGCGGCGACAAGGTCCGCCGCACGCCGATCACGGTGACGGCCAAGGACAACGCGATCCCGGCCAAGTTCTCGCACTCGGTCGTGATCCGTCACAGCGACAAGCGGATCAAGAACGGCTTGTGGGAAGCGACGATCACCGGCGAGATCCTCAACGATGT
>JBIKTT010000514.1:0-2735 GCA_044347925.1 Phycisphaerales bacterium | reverse complement strand
GTCGAGCTTGGCGGCGTCGAGATCCGTCGACGCTTTCAGTTCGTTGTACGTCTCGGTGGCGCGGAGCGAGACGATGTCGCGGTCGGAAGCCGCGACGAGGGACGCGGCTTCGACGCCCTTGCGTTCCAGAGCGGCCAGCGAAGCGATGAGCGGGCCGAGACCGCTGGAGTCGGCGGCGAGGACCTTTGCACCCTCGCGGTTCACGACGTCCGCGAACTTTGCGAGGACCTCATCGCCGGACTCGGCGAGTTTGGCCCGGGTGGGCTCGATTTTCGCGAGGGCTTCCTGAACGCGACCCGCGTCGGCGACGGACGCGAGCGCGTCGGCGATGTCTCCCGGGCCGGGGAGGTCGTTCTCGCTTTTGGATGCGTCGGCGAGGCGGCGGGCGACGGAGATCGCGTTA
The DNA here is from genome assembly GCA_044347925.1 of Phycisphaerales bacterium. Classification (GTDB taxonomy): domain Bacteria; phylum Planctomycetota; class Phycisphaerae; order Phycisphaerales; family UBA1924; genus UBA2396. The sequence continues at coordinate 2,332 of JBIKTT010000514.1, read as the reverse complement.
TCAAGTCGCGCGGCGGCGGGCGTCCAGCCGCGAGCCTCCCAGTCCTGCTTGAGCTTGGCGATCGCCTCGGCGTCGAGGGCTTTGGTGATGAGAGAACGCGCTTCGCTGACGGCGCGGACGGATTCGGAGAGGTCGTCGACCCAGGCTTTCCGGTCGCGTTCGGGGATCTCCTCCAAGCGTCTGGAGGGCGAGAACTGTCGCACCTCGGAGAGGCGTGAGCGGTTGCTCGCGGCGTCGGGGGAGACGAGATTGCCGGTGACGCGGAGAGCGGCGGTCAGTCCTTCGGGAAGCTTGGCGCGGGTCTCGGCGGGGAGCGCGGCGAGCTTGGTCGCAAGATCGGTGCGGCGCGGATCGCCGAACCACCCCGACCAGTCCATGACGAACGTGGTCCACTGCGTGTCCAGTTCGGGGAGGCTGAGGGCGACGGGGCGGGGCGCGACGATCTCGGCTGGCTTGCGGGTGGCAAAATAGGCTGCCGTGCCGCCGGCGGCGAGGATAAGCAGGACGGCGACGCCGATAAGGCCGGCTTTGGTCTTGCGGGCGACCGAAGCGGCCGAGGGGATCATCCCGCGGACCTCGTCCAGGTCGGGCATCGGCCGGCCGGGGATGCCGCCCATGAGAAGGTTGCAGAGATCAACCCACTGCAGCGCGGAGGAGCCCAGTCGCGACCAGTCGTCGGAGAGACTGACGGAGATCGTCGTGCGGTCGCGCACGGGGCGGAGCATCACAAGCTCATAGATCAGCCGGCCGAGCGCGTTGAGGTCGGCTTCCGCGTCCCGCGGCGAAACGGTGGAATCGGGCTTGGGATCGGTGAGCAGGACGGGCGCGTCCTCGACGGTCGGGCCGTCGGGGCCGCCGATCAGGACGTTGGAGGGCTTAAGGTTGCCGTGGGCTCGGCCGAGAGCGGAGCGGAGCTCGAGGAGACCGTCGACGACGGCGTGGACGACCGTGCTGAGCGAGCGGGCGTCGAGGCGGATGCCGCGGGCAACGATCTTCTGCACGCTTCGCGCGTAGAGGTCGGCGACGTAGAACGCGCCGGCGTCGGTCTTGCCGAATTCGTGGAGCTTGACCCAGTGGGACGCTCCGGAGTCCGCGACTTTCTTCTGGACCTGCGCGGACTCGAGGAAGAGAGCCGACTCGCGTTCGAGTCGCTCGGGGTCGCCGAGGATCGCCAGGCCCTCGGTGGTCTTGATGATGTAGGACTCGCCCTGAACGACGGCGTTCTTCGGCCGGGCGGACCATAGAAAGCCCAGCCCGCTCTGGGCCAGTTCCTTCACCGATTCGTAAGAGCCCCAGGTGTTCATGGTCAAATGCGCGGCACTCCGGCGAAGGAGCCCGCGTGCCGGATCAGAATTCCGTGGGTTCCACGTTGGATTCCTTGGTCTCGCGAACGACGCCGTCGGAGGTGATCTTCACGACCAGGTCGCGGCCGTCCAGATCGCGCCACCGCTTGGAGTTGAGCGAGATGACGTGGCGGCGCGGGTCGTTGGGCTTGCCGGCTTCGGAGCCCTTGCCCGGAAGGTCGACGAGGACGATGAGGTACATCGGCTTGTTCCAAGCGGCCCAGGCCGGATCATCGCGGGTGAGGCGGACCTCGCCGTTCTCGATGGAGAACTCGCGGACGTTGAGGGCGGCGAGCTGGTCCTGCTTGCGCATGAAGTGAGCGGTGACGTTCTGAGACTCCCACTCCTTCTTGCCGTCGGCGCTCACGCCGACGATGTGCGCACGGGTCGGGGGGATCTGCTTGGTCACCGGGTCGCGGAGCGTGTCATCGGGCCGCATGGTGACCCCGGGCTGCACGACATTCACCCCGCCGCAGCCGCCGAGGGTGAGGAGCGAGCAGGCGAGAAACACGACCAGACCCAACGTGAGTGAGCGCACCATCCGACTCTCCTTTGAACCCCCGACCCGACCACAGAATAGCGTCCGCAGCGGGCTTGCGTCGTGCGGCCCACACGAGAAAGGCGGATCAGCCCCGGACCAGCAGTTCCTTGACCACCTGATGGACCTCGCGCGACAGGCCCTGGTCGGCGACGATCAGGGACCGCGTCTTGGTCAAGAGGGCGTGCAGGCTGTCGAGGATGCCGTCGTAGACGCGGTGCGGCGCGCCGGCCGGGGCGTCGCCGAAATCCTTGCACCGCGAGAACCAGCCGGCTGCCGGGAACATGCGGAGCACCACCGCCAGGACCTCGTGCCACAGCGCGGCCGGGATCATGGCGGCGGCGATCGCGGGGTCCACCTTCTCGCTGACCAGACGCTGGCAGCCCAGAGCGTCCAGGTACCGCTTCTGCGTCGCGAGCAGGCGGCCGAGCGCGGCGGACGCGGCTTGGAC
>JBIKTT010000512.1:0-2743 GCA_044347925.1 Phycisphaerales bacterium | reverse complement strand
GCTGCTTGGCGTCTTCCTTCTTGTCGGGCTGGGCGAGCGTGCACGCGCCCAAGCCCGCGAGCGTGCCCGCCGCCGCCGAAACCAAAACCGCAGTGACCATGAGCTTCGAAACGTTCATCCGGTTCTCCTTGTCCAATGGCAGGAACCGCGCGGACAAGTCGACACCCGACCGTCTTCCGCACGGAACTTTGACGATATCAGACTACCGAGCGGCCGCCAGCCCGAAGAATCACCGGGTTGCGAGGCCCCAAAGCCCTCGTTTCACCCGCTTTCGGGTTGGATTTGCGCCTCCGAGCGGGTATCTTGGCACAAAGTTGGTCAACCGGTTCGGGTTCGGGCGCACGCTCACCCCGGCCGGTGCATCCCTTGGGGGCCTGTGTCACTCGATGATCGATCCAATTCGGTAGCCGACCAGACCTCGACGCGCGAGGCCCAGACGCGCGTCGCGAGTTTGCTGACGGCCGCCGCGACCGGCGACAGCCTCGCGACGGATGAGCTCTTTCCGATCGTGTACGACGAGCTGCACCGGCTCGCGACCGCGATGATGTCGCGTGAGCGCGGCAAAGGACCGTACACGCTCCAGCCCACCGCCCTGGTGAACGAGGCGTATGTCCGCCTGCTGGGGCCGGGAGACCACGGCTGGAAGAGCCGGGGGCAGTTCTTCTCGGCGGCCGCGAAGGCGATGCGGCACATCCTGATCGATCGGGCCCGCCGCTCGCGCACCGCGAAGGAGAAGGGCGGTCCGGAGCTGAACGAGTCCATCGTGCCGGCCTTTGACAGCAAGACGCAGGCGTCCTGCGCCGCGGATGAGCTTGTCGCGCTGGACGTGGCGATGGACTCGCTCAAAGCCCGGGACGAACGGCAGCACGAGGTCGTGATGCTCAAGTACTTCGCGGGGCTGACGTTCGAGCAGATCGCGGCGACGCTGGATCTGGCGCTTTCGACGGTCAAGGCAGACTGGTCGTACGCGCGGGCTTGGCTGCTGCGTGAGATCAACCGTGCGGAGCGAGCCCATGGCTGACACGCCGTCCTCCGGAAGCTGGGGTGGTGTCGCCGTCTCGTCCGAGCGGCAGACGCGCGAGCTTTTCGAAGCCGCGCTCGCTCTTCACGGGGACGCCCGCAGAACGCTGCTGGAGCGGGCACGCCTCGAGAACGCGACGGTCTGCGCCGAGGTGGAGTCTCTGCTGGAATACCACGAGAACGAGTCCGGACTGCTGGACGAGGACGCCAGGATCGTCGCGGCGCGTCTCGGGCCGGTGAACATGCCCGTGCCCGCGTCGATCGGGCGGTACACCATCGTGCGCGAGATCGGCCATGGCGGCATGGGTGTGGTGTACGAAGCCACGCAGGAGTTTCCCAAGCGCCGGGTCGCGCTCAAAGTCATCAGGCCCGAACTGATCGGGCGCTCGATCACGCGCCGGTTCGAGCACGAAGCCGAAGCCCTCGCGGCGGTGCAGCATCCGGCGATCGCCCAGCTTTTCGAAGCAGGGTTCGAGACGGCGCAAATGGCCGACGGGTCGACCCACCCCGCAAGAGTCGCCTTCATGGCGATGGAGCTGGTGCAGGGCAAACCGTTGAGCGAAGCCACCGCGACCATGTCCGTTGAGGCCAAGGTGGAGCTTCTGGCCAGAATCTGCGACGCGGTCGACCACGCGCACCGCCGCGGGGTCATCCACCGCGACCTTAAGCCCGGCAACATCCTCGTCGGCGAGAACGGGCTTCCGAAAGTGCTCGATTTCGGGATCGCCAAGCTGACGGATCGCGCGTCGGCGAACGCCACGCTGGACACCAAAGTCGGACAAATCGTGGGCACCGTCGGGTACATGAGCCCCGAGCAGCTTGACGGCGGGCATGGGCAGGTCGACCTCCGGAGCGACGTCTATTCGCTCGGCGTGCTTCTGTACGAGACGCTCGCGGGCGTCCCGCCGATCGACGTCGCCGGGCTTTCGCTGGCGGGCGCGGCGAGCGCGGTGAGGGATCGCGAGCCGACGCCGCTGGGCCGGCGATCAACGCACCTTCGCGGAGATCTTGAGGCGATCGCGGCTCACGCGCTCGAGAAGGACCCGGACAGCCGGTATTCCTCCGCCGCTCATCTCGCGGAGGATCTCAGGCGGACGCTCCGGCACGAGCCCGTTTCGGCGCGGCCGCTGACGGCGTTCTACCACGCGGGCAAGTTCGCCCGGCGTCACCGCGGGCTGGTGGCTTCACTCGCCGCCGTGATGGTGGCGCTGGCGGGGGGAGTGATCGCCTTCGCTTGGCAAGCACGGGAAGCCAAGGCGCAAGCCGCGGACGCGAATAGCGCGCTCGTCTTTCTGATGGAGACGCTTCAGGCCGCAAACCCGGAGGTCGCTCAGGGCCGCAATCTCACGATGCGGGACGCTCTTGACCGCTCCGAGACGATGCTCGAGCAGGCCAGGGAGATGCACCCGAGGGTCCGGGCCCAGCTTCACCACATGCTCGGCCACATCTACGAAAGCCTGTACGAGCACGAAAAGTCCCTCAACCACTACGTGAAGCTCGCCGCGATCCGAGAGAACCTCTTCGGTGCGGATTCGCGCGAAGGCCTGCACGCGCGGCTCCTGACCGTGTGGCCGATGTACGCCGTAGGCAGGAAGAGCGAAGCCTGGGCTCTCGCTCGTGCTCTCAAAGCCCGCGCCGAGAAGATTCTCGGACCCGATGATGAGGTCACCGTTGACCTTCACTCGTCGATCGCGACGACCGCTTCGGTCGAGTTCGGGCTGAC
>JBIKTT010000511.1:0-2745 GCA_044347925.1 Phycisphaerales bacterium | reverse complement strand
GCGCCTCCGACGAAGAGAATCAGGGTTCCTCGGCGAGGACCACCGCGGTCGCCCATCACGCGAAGCGCCGCGAACAGCATCAAGAAGATGGTGTTGAACCCCAAACCGCACGCCGCGCCCACGACGGAGGCGAGCCAAAGACCGAGCTTCGGCTCCGCCAACCCGACGCGAAGCTCAAGCTCCTGCCGACATTCGGGACAGACACTCGCCGACAACCCCCGCAAGTTGTACCCGCAGCCTGGACACGTGACGTCACGAGCACGCAGATACGAAGCCAGAGAATCAGCCCCTGTCGCGTCCCCCGCCGCGGAGCTCGCATCAGGAGGATCACCGTCGGCGCGTGAGGTCATTCCTGGTTCCTCGGGCTCACGATCTTCACCGACCGGATCTTCGCATCCGCGGCTCGGAGTTGAGCCAAGCCGCCCCCGCGAAGCCAGCGGTCCACCTGGAACCGAGCCGCGGGAGATTTCACGGTCAGGGTGAGCACCCCCCCACCGCTCCCCCCGCCGCTGTCCGCTTTGCCGGGTTTGGCTTGCGGCCGCGCCGTGGCGAGTTTGGCGATCGCCGGCGGAGCGACGCGGGACCACGCGTCGAGAGCCTGCTCCGCGCCGCGGGCCAGCGATCGGATCTCGGCCATCTGCTTGCGAATGAGCTCGGCGACGGTCCCCGCGCTCGGCGGGAGCGAACGGCTTCCCCGCAGCGTCGCAAGCCTGGATTCGCTGGTTCGTTGCCGCATCGCCGCTCCCCAGCCCTCCCCCACCGCTTCCGTCTTTACTCAATGGCCATGCCAGTCCGCGCCGCACGCGCGTTCAGCCAAGTATGATCGCCACCTATGGGCACGCCCGTCACACTCGATCGCCTGACCAAAACATACCCCGCCGCGCGCGGCCAAGCACCGCTTCGCGTCGTCGATGAAGTCTCGCTTGAGATCGCCGGTGGCGAGATGTTCTTCCTGCTCGGCCCCTCCGGCTGCGGCAAGACCACGTTGCTCCGGATGATCGCTGGGTTTATTGAACCAGACAATGGTCGCATTTTGTTTGGTTCTCGGGAGGTAACGTTTGTACCCGCACAAAACAGGAACACGGGGATGGTGTTCCAGTCGTACGCGACCTGGCCGCACATGACCGTGCGGTCCAACGTTTCGTTCGGGCTCGAGACTCGGAAGATGCCGGCCGCGCAGGCCGCGGCGAGGGTCAACGAGGCGCTTCAGATGGTTCAGATGGAGCATCTCGGCGACCGCAAGCCGACGCAGCTTTCGGGCGGTCAGCAGCAGCGGGTGGCGCTCGCCCGCGCCATCGCGGTTCGGCCGGACGTGCTCTTGCTGGATGAACCCCTCTCGAACTTGGATGCCAAGCTGCGGGTTGAGCTGCGGACCGAGATTCGCCGGGCGTGCAAAGCGGAAGGGATCACCGGTATCTACGTCACCCATGACCAGCGCGAAGCGATGAGCATCGGTGACCGCATCGCCCTCATGAAAGCCGGGAAGATCGAGCAGATCGGCTCCCCCACCGATCTCTATCTGCGGCCCACGTCTGTCTTCGCGGCGGACTTCATGGGTGAGACCAATTTGTTCCACGGGGAACTTCGCGCGGTGCAGAACGGCCGGTGCGAGGTGCAAACCCCGGTGGGTGTGCTCACCGGGGCCGGGAGTGCGGCGGTGGGGTCCAAGGTTGCCGTCAGCATTCGGCCCGAGGCAATTCGATTCGTCGGATCGGCCGATCGCGGAGGCGGTGGGGGTCGGAATGTGGTGCAGGAAGTCGCTCTCGCGGAACCGCTTTCGTTCCTGGGTGAGGTCTGGCACTTGTCGTTCAAGAAGGGTGACGCACTCATTCGGATGACGGGGCTTGGAGCGCCGCCGGCCGAGTTGCTCAACGCTCCGGCGGGCTTCAAGACGTCGCTTGAGTTCGATCACGATGCCACGCGCGTCCTCGCGGAGTGAGAACATCGTCAGGATGTGCTAGAGTGTTCCACGGGGAACACACAGGAGCGCATTCATGTCGACGAATGTTCCACGAGGAACAAATTCGGAACCCAAGCCACAGGCAGGGAGCAAGCGGCTCGGTCGCGGCCTCGCCCAATTGCTCGCTGGGCCGCTCGCGGCGCCAGAGCCTGCCACTCTTGAGCAGCCGCGCACTTCGGTTGCAGTCGCTGCGGCACCGTCTGTGGCGACGCCGATCTCCCCCGCTTCCTCCGCCGCGAGCGCGGTTGAGATGAGCGTCGCGATGGCGGCGGGGGCCCCGGGCTTGACCGAGCTCTCGGTCTCCAAGATCTCACCAGGCAAGTACCAGCCGCGTAAGCAGTTCGACGAGGCTTCACTCGTCGGCTTGGCGGAGTCGATCGGCCATTCGGGCGTCATGCAGCCCATTGTGGTCAGGCCGGTCGGGCCGGACGCCTTCGAGATCGTGGCTGGTGAGCGGCGGTGGCGGGCGGCAGCGTCGGCAGGCCTCAAGACGATTCCGGCGATCGTTCGTAAGTTATCGGACCTTGAGTCGGCCGAGTGGTCGGTGACGGAAAATCTCCAGCGCGAAGATCTGAATGCGATGGAGAAGGGGTGGTCGCTTCGGTCGCTGCTTCAGACGTTCGCGCTGACGCAGGACCAGGTTGCAAAACGGCTTGGCATCGATCGATCGAGCGTCGCGAACCTCATCCGTCTGACTGAACTCGAGCCCGAGATCGCCGAGCTCATCGTCTCAGGCAAGCTGACGGCGGGGCATGGGAAAGCCTTGCTCATGATGAAGCCCGGAG
>JBIKTT010000510.1:0-2753 GCA_044347925.1 Phycisphaerales bacterium | reverse complement strand
AGTTGGCGATCCAGTCGCTGGTGACGAAGTCGGCCATGCCGTTGTTGGCCGAGGTGCGAAGATCGTCGATGATCGCTTTGGTGAGCGTGATGCGTTCGCCGACGGGCGCGGCATCGTCGTCGATGACCTTGTTCCAGTCGCCGGTCCAGCTCTTGGGCTCGATGACGTACGCCGGCAGGCCGCCGACGGGGAGCCGGCCGCCGACACCGTCCATCGGATCGCTGGGGCGCGAAGCCGTCGCCCATCGCATGATGGTGACGCCGCCGTTGTGGTTGAGGTCGTTGAAGGGGCCCTGGTTGCGGCCGCCGTAGCACCCTTCGACATCCTGATCGCCCGGCTTGATGCGGAGGTCGATCGTCTGCTGGGCGTTCTTGCGGAGACGGAACCGGTCCGTCATCTGATCGTTCTCGATCCGGTTGGCGGTCGCGGCGTTGTTGGCACCGATCTCGTTGGGGCCGCCGTACTGCGTCATGTCGGCGCGGCGGGTCTTCCAGAGCTGGACGGTCATGCCGTTCGCGCCGCTGGGGTCCTCGATCATCTGCGGGTCGGCATCGGCCCGGGTCGCGATGATGTCGGAGACGTCGTTGTTGACGCGCATCACCATAACCGCGCGGTTGGAGACGTCACGATTGTCGCCCGAAGAGCTGAACTGCTTCTCGGCCCAGGCTCGCAGGTACTGACCGCCCGTGCCCGCGGGAACGACGCCGCGTCCTTCGAGCGTCGCGGCGATCTCAAGAGGGCTGTGGTCGAAGGCGTAGCAGACGACCGTCTCGCCGGCGCGAACGGTGAGACCGTTGAGCACGATGCTGTTCGGGCTTGAGAAGGTCGTGGAGAAGAGGCCGATCGTCGACCAGACCGGGCTGACCTGATCGAAGTCGCGGATCCTGACGTACTGGAATCGCTCGGCGGTGTTCAGGGGAGCGCCCGCGTTGGGGAACCCGGTCGAGACCACCACGTCCTCGTCGAAGGGGTTGTGGAGCTGGACGGCCACGCAGCGGAAGAGGAAATCCTTGTTCGCCGCGGTCATGTCGCCGTTGATCGTGATCCAGCCCGTGGGAGGCTGGCCCGGCAGCGAGACGAACACGTCATCGTCATCCGGCGTGTCGCGCCACGCGGTGTAGCAGCCCACTTCGCTGACGAAGACCTGCGGCTCGAATCCGTACAGGTGGAGCACCGGGGACTGGATCGTCGAAGCCTGCGCCGCCAAGATCCGGTCGTTGTTGTCCGGATCGCGGTCGAGGCAGTAGGACGGATCGGAGAAGAGCCACGGCACCAGCGGGACCCCGCCGGACTTGGGAGACTGCGCCGGCGTTGCGAGCGTCGTCCGCGCGAGCTCGGTGTTGAACACAAGCGTCCGCGGGTTGGGAAGCCTGCCGTCCTGGCTGAACATCACTTCCGCGTTCACCGCCATCGAGCCCGCGACGAGCATCGCAAGCTCGGGGCCCTGGTGGCCGTAGAAGAGCGTCTTTCGGGCTTGGAACGGATTGCCGCCGCCGCCGGGGAGCACGCCACCGGCCGGCCAGACCTCGGGCAGCTTGATCGCCGGGGCCAGACCGCGCACATACGCGTGGAACACCTTCTGCGCGTCGGCGGTGCTGAGGTTGCCGCCCGTGGCGGCGAGCGTGCCGAGCGCGACCTTGGAATCCTGATCCGCGAGGATCTGGGTGGCCCACCTGGAGTACGGGTAGCTTGTCTGCTCGATCCCGACGATGCTCGGGATCTCGCGGCTTGCACTCACGGTCGTGAGCTGCGAACGCAGGTCGACGGCGGTCTGGAGCATCGCTTCCGGCGTGGTCGAACCCTGATCGACGACGATGCCGCCGCCGTTGGCGCGACCGGTGCGGTTGAGTTCGACCGACTCGTCGCGGTTGCTGCGGAGCGGGCCGAAACCGACCTGGCGGCGCGGGGGAATGCCGCCCGAAGCCGAGATGCGGCCGTCGGTCGCGGACTCCAGACGAGACGTCTCGTCCGGGTTGTTCACGCCAAAGCGGGCCAGGAGGTCGCCCATGTCGGACGTCGGAAAGTACGCTGGGAGCGTGACATCGCGGTTGGAATCGATCGAGGCGCCGACGGAGGAACGCGCACCCTGCCGCCAGAACGTGTGGCGCAGGGCGCCTTCCTTGCTGCCGAACTGTCCGCCGGCTTGCCAGTCCCACGGCTCGTTGCGGTACCGGTCCTGCACGAGGACGTTCTTGATGGACCAGCGGATGGAGTCGTAGGCGCCGACGCCCATGTCAAACGCGGTGCTCTGGTCGTAATCGCGGTAGTTGCTCGCCCGCGGGGAGTTCGCCGGGCCCGCCGGCTGCAGGATCGAGTCGTAGCCGACGCCCCAGCGCTCGAACGTGTCGGACATGGTGAGCAGACGCTTGAGGTCGATATCCGCCGGCGTGACGCCGATGGGGTAGGCCATGCCGGGCTCGTAGCGCAGGTCGGTGGCGGTGTTGACGTTGATCAGGCCGGAGAGGTCGATGGCGCGGGCGGCGAAGAACCAGCGGACCTTGCCGTCGGTGGTCAGGAGCTGCTTCATCGCGCTCGAGCCGGTGACGTCCACGAGGTCGCGAGCGTCCACGAGCTCGGCCCAGCGAGCGTCATAGATCCCGTCGCCGTCGGTGTCGACCCACTCGTTGTCCGCGTAGCCGTACTGACTGGGGAGGAGATTCGACCACTCCTTGACCGCGCGGTACGCGCCGCGCTGGCGCGAATCCCAGACCGCCGAGCGGAACCGCGCGGGGCTGTTGTTGGGCAGCGCGAGG